>DATCWW010000076.1:0-3324 GCA_036566145.1 Gemmatimonadales bacterium | reverse complement strand
CCGCTCGGCCGACGCGGCCCGCGCCGCGGGCCTCGATGTCCGCCTCGTCGCCGCCGCCTGCGCCGACGCCGACGTCATCATGCTCCTGGTGCCCGACCAGGACACGCGCGCCGTGTACGAGGCGAGCGTGGCCCCGGCGCTCGGCCCGGGGAAGACGCTGATGTTCGCCCACGGATTCAACATCCACTTCGGCGAGATCGTGCCGCCGGCCGGCGTGGACGTGACCATGGTGGCGCCCAAGTCGCCCGGGCATCTGGTCCGAAGCGAGTACGAGGCCGGCCGCGGCGTTCCCGCCCTGGTGGCCATCCATCAGGACGCCACGGGACACGCGCTCACCGACGCGCTGGCCTACGCGTCGGGCATCGGCTGCACCCGGGCCGGCGTGATCGAGACCAGCTTCCGGGAGGAGACCGAGACCGACCTCTTCGGGGAGCAGGCCGTCCTCTGCGGCGGCGTGACCGCGCTGGTCAAGGCGGGATTCGAAACGCTCACCGCGGCGGGGTACCGGCCCGAGATGGCCTATTTCGAGTGCCTCCACGAGCTCAAGCTGATCGTGGACCTGATGTACCGGGGCGGCATGCAGTTCATGCGCTACAGCATCAGCGACACCGCCGAGTACGGCGACTACACCCGCGGACCGCGCCTCATCACCGAGGAGACCCGCGCGGAGATGCGCCGCATCCTGGAAGAGATCCAGAACGGGAGCTTCGCCCGCGAATGGCTGGCCGAGAACCGCGCCGGCCGGCCCGAGTTCGAGCGGCTCCGCCAGGCCGACCGCGACCACGAGATCGAGCGGGTGGGCCGGGTGCTCCGCGCGATGATGCCGTGGTCGCAGGAAGGGCAGGAGCGGGAGCCCGCGGCGGCGCCCAGGGAGCGACCCGCCGTGCGCCGACACCCGGCGCCGCTTCCCGGCTGACGATGACGCCGCGCACACTCTTCGAGAAGGTCTGGGACGCCCACGTCGTCGGGCCGGCCGATCCCGACGCCGCGGGCGCGGATGCGCCGGCGCTGCTCTACGTCGACCTCCACCTGGTGCACGAGGTCACTTCCCCCCAGGCCTTCGACGGTCTGCGGCTCGCCGGGCGGCGGGTGCGCCGGCCCGACCTCACCGTGGCCACCGTGGACCACAACGTCCCCACGGGCGACCGGCGGCTGCCCATCGCCGACGAGATCGCGGCCCGCCAGGTCGCGGCGCTGGTTCGGAACGCCCGCGAGGCCGGCGTCGAGCTCCACGATCTGGCCTCCCCCTCCCAGGGGATCGTGCACGTGATCGGTCCGGAGCTCGGCCTCACCCAGCCGGGGATGGTGGTCGTCTGCGGGGACTCGCACACCGCGACGCACGGCGCCTTCGGCGCGCTGGCCTTCGGCATCGGGACGAGCGAGGTCGAGCATGTGCTCGCGACCCAGTGCATCGTGCAGAGCCGACCACGCACGCTCGAGGTCCGCTTCGCCGGGCGGCCGGCCGCGGGTGTCGGGCCCAAGGACCTGATCCTCGCGCTCATCCGCCGCATCGGGACCGCAGGAGCGACGGGCTACGTCGTCGAATACACCGGTGAGGCGATCCGGGCCCTTTCGATGGAAGGGCGGATGACGGTGTGCAACATGTCCATCGAGGCGGGCGCGCGGGCGGGGATGATCGCTCCCGACGCCACGACGTTCGCCTACCTCCAGGGCCGCGCCCGCGCGCCGCGCGGCGCCGACTGGACTCGCGCGCAGTCCCGCTGGGAGGCGCTCGCGAGCGACCCGGGCGCGCGCTACGACGCCACCGTGCTGGTGGACGCGGTCGGGCTGGCGCCACAGGTCACCTGGGGCACGAGCCCCGGGATGACCGCCGAGATCACCGAGCGGGTGCCCGATCCCGCCGACGCCGCGACCGAGGCCGAGCGCCGCTCCTTCACACGCGCGCTCGCGTACATGGATCTCCGGCCGGGGACGCCGCTCGAGGGCCTCCGGGTGGATCGGGTCTTTCTCGGCTCGTGCACCAACGGCCGGCTGGAAGATCTTCGCGAAGCGGCGAGGGTCGCCGAAGGGCGGCACGTGGCCGGCGGCGTGCGCGCGATGGTGGTGCCGGGCTCGCAACGGGTGAAGGCCGCGGCCGAGGCGGAAGGACTCGATCGCATCTTCACGGCGGCAGGATTCGAATGGCGGAATCCGGGCTGCTCGATGTGTCTCGGGATGAACGAAGACATTCTGGCGCCGGGCGAGCGCTGCGCGTCGACGTCGAACCGGAACTTCGAAGGACGGCAGGGGCGCGGCGGCCGCACGCATCTGATGAGTCCCGCGATGGCGGCTGCGGCGGCGATCGAGGGACGACTGGTGGATGTGCGGAGCCTGTTGCGGTGACCTGCGTGTCATCCCGAGGGAGCGCGAGCGACCGAAGGATCGGACCTGGCATTCGAGCGAGTGCCGGGCGAGGTCCTTCGCTTCGCTCAGGATGACAGGGCAAGAGTTGCGGCGGCGTCTTATAGAATCTGAATCATCGAAGAATCGTAACACTAGAACGTGCATGCTGTTGCAATGGATACTTAAAGTACATTCTGAGGTACGAATGGAACCGTTCCGCAGCCACACTGGTCGCGTCGCCGCGCTGCCGAGAGCCAACGTCGACACCGACCAGGTCATCCCCAAGCAGTTCCTCAAGCGCATCGAGCGCACCGGATTCGGGGTCGCCCTCTTCCACGATTGGCGCTATGGCGCCGACGGCACACCGGATCCGGCCTTCGAGCTGAATCGTCCCGAGGCCGCGGGCGCGAGCGTCCTGCTCGCCGGCGCCAACTTCGGCTGCGGCTCGTCGCGCGAGCACGCGCCGTGGGCCCTGGCGGAATACGGATTTCGCGCCATCGTCGCACCCTCGTTCGCCGACATCTTCTACGGCAACTGCTGCCAGAACGGATTGCTGCCCGTGACGCTCGCCGAGGCGGAGGTGGCCGAGCTCTTTCGCCGGGCCGCCGCGGCGTCGGACGGCTACGAGGTCACGGTGGATCTCGAGCGCACCGAGGTGCGCGACGCGGCGGGGTTTCGCGCGGAGTTCGCCATCGCGCCCTACCGCCGCGCGATGCTGCTTGACGGGCTGGACGAGATCGGGCGCACGCTGCGCCAGGAGGCCGGCATCGCGGCGTTCGAGCGGCGGCGCGCCATCGAGCTGGGGGTGCCGGTATGACGCGCTACACGGTGGCGGTGCTGCCCGGCGATGGGATCGGGCCCGAGGTGACCGACGAAGCCCTGCGAGTATTGCGCGCGGTGGCGGAGCTCTTCGGCTTCGGCCTCGAGACGCCGGAGTACGCCGTCGGTGCGGCCGGCGTCGCGGCGAGCGGCAGCGCGCTG
>DATCWW010000071.1:0-3083 GCA_036566145.1 Gemmatimonadales bacterium | reverse complement strand
GGCCGGGCCGCCGCTCATACAACGCCACCTGCTCCCAATCGGATTGCGGCGCGGGCCCAGGCGAACGGCCACGCCGCCGGAGGGGGAAAGGGGAAAGGTGAAGGGGGAAGGGCCGCGCGAGAAGCTCATCGCGCGCCCCCTTCCCCTTTCCGCTTCACCTTTCCCCTTGCTACCTGTTCCCTGCCGCGCCCAAGAATCCCACCAACTCCCCGGCGAACCGGTCCGGCCGCTCCCAGTGAGGGGCGTGCCCGGTCTCCGCGTAGATCGAGCTCCGCGCCTCCGGCAGCTGGGCGATCAGGGCCTGCTGAGCCGCCGGGGCGAACACCGCGTCCCGGTCTCCCGACAGGATCAGGGTCGGGATGCCGAGACCGGCGAGCTCCGGAGCCGGAGGCGTGGACAGCATCCCGGTCATGATGTCGTGCCAGACCCTTGCCGGCAGGCGCAGGCTGGTCGCGACCGCCGTGTCGAGGAACTCCGCCGGGATCGGCTGATGAATCGTGCTCACCTGGAACTCCCGGGCGAACTGCTCGGGCACCGGGTCCCTGAGCGCGTACACCGCGGCTGCGAACTCGTCCACGCCCGACATGCTCCGGAACGACGGCCCCGAGCCGACCAGGACGAGGCGCTCGACCCGGCCGGGGGCCGCCACCGCGATCTGTTGGGCGACGACGCTGCCCATCGAATGGCCCACGATGGTCGCCCGCTCGAGGTGGAGCGCGTCCATGAGCGCGAGGACGTCGCCGGCCAGGTCGCGCATGGCGTACCCGCCCTCGGGCTTGTCCGAGCCGCCGTGGCCCCGGGAATCGGGCGCGATCACGTGGTATCGCGCCGGGATCAGCGGCAGCACCCGGCTCCAGCTGAACCACGAGTCGCTGAACCCGTGCAGGAAGATCACGGCGGGGCCGCCGGGATCACCCTGCTCGGCGTACCGGATGCGTACGCCGGTGGCCAGGGTGACGTCGGAGAATCGTGGGCTCGGGGCCGGCTCGGGGCCGGCGCGGCCGGACACGCCGGCGGCGAAGCCGAGCGAGGCGAGCAGGGCGGTGGCAGCGTATCGGATCATGCCCGGGGATGCGCCGGACGAGGCCCCGCGAGGACATCGCGCTCGCGGAGCCTCAGCGATCGAAGCGGAAGATCTCGAGGTCCGGGTTCCGCCGGTCCAGGAATCGGTCCAGCAGGAGGTTGGCGGCGATCCAGGAGAAGGTGATCCCGTTGCCGCCGTATCCCAGGGCGAAGTACCCGTTGGGGAACTGCCGCACCGTGCCGATGTAGGGGAGTCCGTCCCGCGTGTCGCCGAACGTTCCGCCCCAGCGCCAGTCCACGTCGAACCGGATCGCGGGGAAGAGGCGCCGGAACTGTCCCTCGACTCGTCGGGTCTGGCGAAGGAGGATCCGGCGGCGGCCCTCCGCGCCGGCGAACGGGCGATCGGCGCCGCCCATCACGACCCGACCATCGCCCGTGGTGCGGGCATAGAAGTAGGGGCGGGCGGATTCCCAGATCAGGCACCGGTCGTCGCCCCAGCCATCGAACTCGTCCACCGGCGCCGTAGCGAGGGCGAAGGTGTCGTGCAGCCGCACGATCTTCCGGTCGAGGAATTCCGGCGTCTCGTAGCCGGTGGCGAACACCACTCGGCGGGTCGTTACGATGTGTCCCTGCTCGGTGCTCAGGCGGACGCCGCCGCGAATGGGATCGTATCGCACCACCCGGGCACGGTCGTACACGGCGAGTCCGCGCTCCGCGCCATCGGCGAGAAGGAGATACGTGAGCCTGAAGGCATCCAGCTCACCGGCGAGCGCGGAGCGGAGTGCCGCCGGCCGGGTAAAGGAGAAACGCTGCCGCAGGTCACCATCGGTGAGGAGATCCACCTCGATCCCGATGGCTCTGCGCGCCGCATACTCGGCTTCGAGCGAAGGAACGTCCGTGCGGCGTGACGCCAGGTAGAGGCTGGGCGCCGCACGCCAGGCGCACCGTAGGTTGGGATCCAGTGTGCGGGCCAGCCGTCCGATGCCGGCCACCGCCTCGAGGCAGAGCCGGTAGCTCCGCACCGCGTGCTCACGGCCGATGCGGGGAATCAGGTCAGTGAGGTGGGTGTCGATCTCGTACTGGATGAGCGCCGTGGTCGCCGAAGTGCTGCCGCGCCCGATCTCGCCCGCCTCGAGCAGCACGGTCGAGATCCCCTCGGCGGCGAACCGGTGGGCGGCGAGCGCGCCGGTGATTCCTCCGCCGATCACCGCAACGTCGCAGCGGATGTCCTGATGGAGCGCCGGATACGCGGCAGGAAGCCCGTCGAGTGTGGGCCAGAGCGGGGTGCCGCAGACGAGGTCCATGGCAGAATGTACCCCGGGCCGGCGCTAAGCGCTTGCCCGGCAGGGGGTTCGTATCCTGTTGACACACCGAAGGATAGACGCTAATATTCCGCCCGTTCCGGGGCTGTAGCTCAGCTGGGAGAGCGCTGCAATCGCACTGCAGAGGTCAGGGGTTCGATCCCCCTCAGCTCCATGCGGCGGTGGTCCAGAGTCGTCGCCGCATCGGGACCTCGGAATTCGGCAGGCCGTTCGCTGCCCCTTGGTGTAACTGGCAACACGCCTGACTCTGGATCAGGAGAGTCCTGGTTCGAGCCCAGGAGGGGCAACTCTAAGGTCCGGTACCACTTCGGTGGGCCGGGCCTTTTCGTTTCTACGCCCGCTGCTACCGTTTCTGCTACAGTTTCTCGACTGCGCCCGCCGCGCGGCGACTCACAAGCTTCGTCGGCGACGCCATCACCTTCAGCATCGTGGCCTCGTCGGCGTGCTGGTAGCACGTCAGCAAGGTCGTCACGTCCTTCCAGCCACCGGCCGCGGCCACGTCCTTGAGCGGCAGCTCCTTCCGCTCCGTAGCCCACTTCCGTCGGTAGGCGTGCCAGAGACCACCATCGAGCTTTTCGACTCCGGCGGCCGCCTCGGCCTTGCGGAGGTAGTCCTGACATTGGGCTGGCGCCCATGGCGCTTCCTTGGAGGCCTGCTTGAAGATCCAGCCACCGCCCACGACGCCAAGCCGTGCCCGGGTTGCCCTGATCTCCGCAGCGAGCGAGTCCGGGATCGGTA
>DATCWW010000058.1:0-2228 GCA_036566145.1 Gemmatimonadales bacterium | reverse complement strand
CGCCAGGCGGTGCTCCAGCTCGCGCACCGCGCGCAGCGCGCCGGTACCAGTCACCGCCTCGATCCGCCGGACCCCCGCCGCGACGCCGGTCTGGCCGGTGAAGCGGAACGGCCCGACCTGCCCGGTGCTCCGTACGTGGGTTCCGCCGCAGAGCTCGATCGAGGGGCCCATCTGCACCACCCGGACGACGTCACCGTACTTCTCCGAGAAGAAGGCCATGGCGCCGAGCGCGAGCGCGTCGGGGTACGGCATCTGCCGCGTGGTGACCGGATCGTTGGCGAGCACCAGCTGGTTGACGTCGTCCTCGATCGCCTGGAGCGCGGCCGGATCGATCGGGCCGTGATGGGAGAAGTCGAAGCGGAGCCGCTCGGGATCCACCAACGACCCCTGCTGCCGGACGTGGGTGCCCAGATGCTTCCGGAGCACATGATGCACCAGGTGCGTGGCGCTGTGATTGCGCTCGATGTCGCGCCGGCGGGGCGCATCCACCGCGGCGTGCACCGGCGCCGGCTCGAAGCCCTCGGCCGCCGGACCGCCGATCACCGTGCCCTTGGGGTCCTTCCGCACCGTGTCCACCTGCAGTCTCCACCCCTCGCCCCTGAGCTCGCCGACGTCGCTGACCTGCCCGCCAGATTCGGCGTAGAACGGATTCTCCTTCAGCACCAGCTCGACCCGGGGACCCTCCTGCCGAAAAGCGAGCACGTCGGAGTCGGCCTCGGTGGTGTCGTAGCCGACGAAGCGCTGCTTGCCGCGCTTGACGCTCCGCCAGGCGCCGGGCTTCGCGGTGTGCACCGCCGGGGCGCCGGTCCGCCGGCCCGCGGTGCGGGCGTCACGGCTCCGGCCTCGCTGCGCGTCGAGAGCGCGCTCGAACCCGGGCAGATCGACCTGGACACCACGCTCGCCGGCGATGATCTGGGTCAGGTCGATCGGGAAGCCGAAGGTGTCGTAGAGCCGGAAGGCCTCCTCGCCCCCGATGGTGCGGCTGCCGGTGGCGAAGATCTCCTCCAGCCTCCGGAGCCCGCCCTCGATCGTCTCCAGGAACCGGCGCTCCTCGGTCTCGGTGACTTCGTGGATGTAGCCGGCCTTTGCGCGCAGCTCGGGGTAAATGTCGCCCATCCCGCGCGCCACGACGTCGGTGAGCGGCGCCAGGGTGGGCTCCCGCCGGCCAAGCAGCCAGGCGTGACGCACGGCCCGGCGCAGGATCCGCCGCAGCACGTAGCCCCGCCCCTCGTTGCTGGGATACACCCCGTCGGCGAGCAGGAAGCTGACCGCGCGGGCGTGATCGGCCAGCACCCGGTAGCTGGCCCGCTCGCCGGCCGAGCGGTCGTAGGCGCGGCCCACCAGCTCCCCGACCCGATCGATGAGCGGGAGGAAGATGTCGGTGTGGAAGTTGTCGTCCTCGCCCTGCATCACCGCCGCGATCCGCTCCAGCCCCGCGCCGGTGTCGACCGACGGCTTGGGCAGCGGCGTGAGGGTGCCGTCCTCGGAGCGGTCGTACTGCATGAAGACGAGGTTCCAGATCTCGAGGAAACGTCCGGCTTCGGCGAGCTCCTCGAACTCATGCTGGGGGATGATGGCACCATCCGCCTGCGCCCCTACGCCCCCGGGCCCCTGCGCCCACTCAAGATCCACATAGATCTCCGTGCACGGCCCGCAGGGCCCCGTGTCGCCCATCTGCCAGAAGTTGTCCTTGTCCCCCAGACCGTAGATCCGATCGTCGGGGAGTTCGGAGATTTCCCGCCAGAGGGCGCGGGCCTCGCTGTCGCTGTGGTGCACGGTGACGCGGAGCCGGTCCGGCGAGATGCCGAGATAGGCCTCGCTGGTGACGAACTCCCAGGCGTAGCGGATGGCGTCGCGCTTGAAGTAGTCCCCGAAAGAGAAGTTGCCCAGCATCTCGAAGAAGGTGTGGTGCCGCTTGGTGTGCCCCACCTGCTCGAGATCGTTGTGCTTGCCGCCCGCCCGGACGCACTTCTGGCAGGTCGTGGCGCGGCTGTACTCCCGATGCTCCTGGCCGAGGAAGGTGCGCTTGAACTGCACCATGCCGGCGTTGGTGAACAGGAGGGTGGGATCGTCGGCCGGGACCAGTGACGAAGAAGGCACCTCTCGGTGCCCCTGGGCGACGAAGTAATCGAGGAAGAGACGTCGGATCTGGGCGGACTTCATGGGGAGAATATAGAGAGGCGCTCACTGATCCGCTATCGGCTATCCGCTGACCGTTTCAGCGGATA
>DATCWW010000031.1:0-2719 GCA_036566145.1 Gemmatimonadales bacterium | reverse complement strand
GCCTGGTCGGTGCCCGTGGCCCGCCCCGCCCGCCGACTCGAGCCGGTCGCCCGGGTCGCCCTGCGCGATCGCTCGGCATCGACCAGCTCCCAGTCGGAGCGCTTCGTGGAGGTCGGGGGGCGGCGCTACGGCCACATCTTCGACCCCCGGACCGGCCGGCCGGTGCCGGCGTGGGGCAGTGTCACCGTGGTGGCCCGTGATCCCCTGCTCGCCGACATCCTGTCCACCGCGCTCCTGGTGCTGGGGCCCGAGGCTGCCTTGGCGTGGGCGCGCGAGCGGCCGGAGATCGGCGTGCTGGTCCTCGAGGATCATGGCGGGCGGGTGCGGTCGAGATGGTCGCCGGGCCTGGAAGCGTTCCTGGTGCAGGATTCCACTCTCGTCGGAGGAGGCTGAGTGTTCCGGATGGTCGCGAAGGCTCGGTGGGGTGGCCTGGCCGCGTCGCTGCTGATCGCGGCGCCCGCGGCGGCGCAGGAGACGACGGATACCGCACAGATACGACGGCTGCAGGAGCAGGTGGAGGCGATTACCCGGGAGCTCGAGGAGCTCCGCCTGGGCCGGGAGGTCGTAGTCCAGGCCGACACCAGCATCTCCGGCCTCGGCCCGGCGGCCTCCAAGGTCTACAAGACCCCGCAGGGCGTGTCGATCGGCGGGTACGGCGAGTTCCTCTACGAGAACTTCGCCGGCAGCCGGGAGGACGACGCGCCCTCCGGCCTGACCGACCGGATCGACGCGGTCCGGGCGATCATCTACGTGGGGTACAAGTTCAGCGACAAGGTGCTGTTCAACTCGGAGACCGAGTTCGAGCACGGCAGCACCGAGGACGGCGGCTCGGTCTCGGTCGAGTTCGCCTACCTCGACTATCGCATCCGTCCGGAGTTCGGGCTGCGCGGGGGACTGGTGCTCGCGCCGATGGGATTTCTCAACGAGATTCACGAGCCGCCGACCTTCCTCGGCACGGTCCGGCCGGAGACCGAGCGGCTGATCATTCCGTCCACCTGGCGCGAGGTCGGGGTCGGGATGTTCGGTGAGCGGAAGAGCTTCGCGTACCGGGCGTACCTGATCAACGGGTTCGACGCCACCGGCTTCAGCGCCGACGAAGGGCTGCGCGAGGGCCGGCAGGATGGCGCCGAGGCGGCGGCGCAGAACTTCGGCGGGGTCGGCCGGGTGGATTACATCGGCATCCCGGGAGTCACCCTCGGCACGTCGGCGTACTTCGGCAACTCGGGGCAGGGGGCCACCCTCCCGTCGGCGCCGGAAACGACCGTCGGGGCGCAGACGTTCATCTGGGACGGGCATGCGGAATACAAGGCCCGCGGGTTCGAGCTCCGCGGCCTGCTCGCGCTCTCCACGCTGGACGACGCGGCGGAGGTGAACGAGCTCAACGGTCTGACCGGCGCCGAGTCGGTCGGCGAGCGGATGCTGGGCTGGTACCTCCAGGGGGGCTACGACGTGCTCCGGGGACGCTCGGGCCCACAGCAGCTCCTGCCCTACGTGCGGTACGAGCAGATCAATACCCAGGACGAGGTGCCGGACGGCTTCACCGCCGACCCGGCCAACGACCGGCGGATCGTGACGGCGGGCGCCGCCTGGCGGCCGATGCCCAACATCTCGCTCAAGGCCGACTACCAGATCGTCAGCAACGAGGCCGAGACCGGGGTCAACCAGCTCAATGTCAATCTGGGCTACCTGTTCTAGCCTGGTGGCCGGGGCGGCGCTCCTGCTCGGCTCGGCCCCGCCGCTCCGGGCGCAGCTCTCGCTTCAGGAGGCGCTGCAGGCCGCCTTTCCACCCCCGGCTGAAGTGGAGCGGCGGACCGCTTTTCTCTCGTCGGCGGCCCTGGACAGCGCGCGGGCCGACGCCGGCTCCGACGCGCCCGTGGATCAGTCGGTGGTGAGCTATTACGTCGCCACGCGGGACGGCGCGCCGGTGGGGGTCGCCTACTTCGACAGTCATCGGGTCCGCACCCTCAACGAGGTGCTGATGATCGTGGTGGGCCCGGACGACAAGGTGCGGCGCATCGAGGTGCTGCGCTTCGCCGAGCCGCCGGAGTATCACCCGCGGGACGGCTGGCTGGCCCAGTTCGAGGGCCACACGCTGGCCCCGGATCTCTCGCTCAAAGGCTCGATCCGGGCGATGACCGGGGCGACGCTGACCTCGAACGCGGTGACCCGGTCGGTCCGCCGGGTGCTGGCGCTGCACCGGCGGATCCATCCATTCGCGCCCGCGGCGTCCGCCGGCCCATGACCCGCTTCGAGCGCTGGGCGGTGTGGGTCGGCTCGGTGACGACGGTGGTCACCGGGGTGGTCTATCTCTGGCTCAAGTACGTGCTGGTGAGCGACGATCCGTTCGCGGTGGTGAACAGCCCATGGCAGGGGCCCGTCCTCAAGCTTCACGTCGTGGCCGCGCCCACCCTCGTATTCGCCTTCGGCGTGGTGGCGCTGCGGCACGTCTGGCGCCATCTGCGGAACCGGGTCGCGGACGGCCGATTGAGCGGACTCACCGGCGCGGCGGCGCTCATCCCGATGATCGCGACGGGCTACCTGATTCAGGCGGTGACCGACGAGGGCTGGCTGCGGGCGCTGGCCTGGGCGCACATCGGCCTCGGGCTCCTCTATGCCGCGGCCATCCTGTTCCACCAGTTCACCGCCGGGGGCCGGCGCGGGCGAGTGCAGCGGGCGCGCATCCGGCGGTTGCGGCGGCAGCGGCATCCCCGTGGCCGCC
>DATCWW010000013.1:0-3122 GCA_036566145.1 Gemmatimonadales bacterium | reverse complement strand
CCCGGTTCGTCGCCCGCAAGCGCGAGCGGTGGGACGAGTTTCAGCGCCTGGCCGAGCGGGCGGCCGCGCGCGGGCTCGACAGCTTCGCCGCCCACGAGCTCCCCGACTTTGCCGCCCGCTATCGGGAGGTCGCCGCGGACCTGGCCCGGGCCCGCACCTACGGCTGCGACGAGGGGACTCGATCCCGGCTCGAACGGCTCGCGGCGGCGGGGCACAACGCCCTCTACCGAGAAGAGCGCAGCACCTGGCGGCGGATCTGGGAGGTGCTCGCGCGCGAATGTCCAGCGGCCATCGTGGCCGCCCGGAGTTACGTGCTCGTCGCCTTCCTCTGCTTCGCCGCGCCGGCGGCGGCCGGCTACTTGCTGCTCCGGCAGGACCCGGCGCTGGCCGCCGAGGTGCTGCCGGAGGTCATGCTGCGCCGGGCCGAGGCCGGAGCGGCCCGTCAGGCCGAGGGCAAGCGCTACGTGGACGTGGCCGCGGAAGACCGCCCGCTCATGGCCTCGGGGATCATCTCCAACAACGTGCGGGTCGCCATCTCCTGCTTCGCCGGGGGCATCTTCCTCGGGGTGGGCTCCCTGATCATGCTCGGGTTCAACGGCCTGGCCATCGGCGCCAGCGCGGGACACTTCGCCAACGCGGGACTGCTGGGCTATCTCCTCGAGTTCATCCTGGGCCACGGCCTGCTGGAGCTTTTCGCGATCTGGGTGGCCGGCGCGGCCGGCTTTCTGCTGGGCCGCTCGGTGGTCGCTCCGGGCGACCTGCTCCGAGCCGATGCGCTGGTCCTGAGCGGTCGCCGGGCGGTCCGGATGGTGGGCGGGGCGGCGGTCCTGCTGGTCGTGGCGGGGTTGATCGAAGGCTTCGTCTCAGCCGGCACCGGGGGCGTCGCCGTGCGGGCGGCGGCGAGCGCGCTCAGTCTGGTCTTCCTCGCGATCTATCTGCTGAACGGCCGGCAGGCAGCCTAGAGGTCGCGGAGCATCGCCCGCATGCGAATGGCCAGGGCCTCGATTTCCCGCAGGCTGGTCAGGGTCTCGGGGTCGATCTGCCCTTCGTTCAACAGCAGGAGCTGGGTCTCGGCGAGGAGGGCCGAGAGCGGATTGGAGAGATCGTGCCGAAACTTGTTGAGCCGCTCGTTCTCGGTCATGCGCCCGCCGGCCCGCGGGCTCCGGCCACGGTCGAGACGGGCGGCCGCGAGTACGACCGTGAGGGCATTGGAAGAGCCTCCCGAAATACGTCCACTACCTCAAAGATCGTGCGCCACCAGCACTTACGCAAGGAACCCGGGGCCTCTTGACGGGGGTTCCAGCGGGCTCTAGCTTGAACTGCTTCTAGGGTTGGCTTACTCTGGCACGACACTCCCCGTCACAACACGTCCTCACGCACCCGTTTCGGGGCCGCCCGAGAGGCTGGCCAATCTCGTCGAGACCCACGCTCACCATCACCCCTTCCGCCCGCCGCCCGTGCGGCAGCGCTCGCCATTTTGGAGCCCACGTCCGTGGACATCGCTGAGCTGAAGCAGAAGTCGGTTGCCGAGCTGCACACGCTGGCCGAGCAATTGAACATCACGAACTACTCGGGCCTGCGAAAGCAGGACCTGATCTTCCGGATCGAGCAGTCGCTGCTCGACTCGGACACCGTCATCCGCGGGGAAGGCGTGCTGGAGATCCTCCCCGAGGGTTACGGCTTTCTGCGCAGCCAGGACTGGAACTACCTGTACGGCCCCGACGACATCTACGTGAGCCCCAGCCAGATCAAGCGGTTCGATCTGCGCACCGGCGACACCGTAATGGGCCAGGTCCGGCCGCCCAAGGAAGGCGAGCGCTACCTCGCCCTGCTCAAGGTCGAGCAGGTCAACTTCGAGGAGCCGGAAAAGACCAAGCACCGGATCGCCTTCGACAACCTGCGCCCACGCTATCCCGACCAGCGTATCCGGCTGGAGCGGAAGAACGGCGATCTGAGCATGCGGGTGGTGGACCTCTTGGCCCCGATCGGGAAGGGCCAGCGCGCCCTGATCGTGGCGCCACCCAAGGCCGGCAAGACCATCCTGATGCAGAAGCTGGCCAACGCGATCAGCGAGAACCACCCCGAGATCGTGCTCATCGTGCTGCTGATCGACGAGCGCCCCGAGGAAGTGACCGACATGGAGGAGAACGTCAAGGCGGAGGTCATCTCCTCCACCTTCGACGAGCCCGCCGACCGTCACGTGCAGGTCGCCGACATGGTGATCGAGAAGTCCAAGCGGCTGGTGGAGCACGGGCGCGACGTCGTCATTCTGCTCGACTCGATCACCCGTCTGGCCCGGGCCCACAACGTCGTGGTGCCGCACTCCGGCAAGATCCTCTCCGGCGGTGTGGACGCCAACGCGCTGCAGAAGCCCAAGCGATTCTTCGGCGCGGCGCGCAACATCGACAAGGGCGGCAGCCTGAGCATCATCGCGACGGCCCTGGTCGATACCGGGAGCCGGATGGACGAAGTGATCTTCGAGGAATTCAAGGGCACCGGCAACAGCGAGCTGGTACTCGACCGTCGCCTCGCCGACCGGCGCATCTATCCAGCTATCGACATCCAGCGCACCAGCACCCGGAAGGAAGAGCTCCTGATGGACAAGGACGAGCTCAACCGGGTGTACCTGCTCCGGAACTTCCTGGCCGACATGCCGCCGGTGGAGGCGCTCGAATTCCTGCTGGAGCGGATGAAGCGGACCAAGAACAACAAGGAGTTCTTCTCGACGATGGCGCAGTAGCCGGGAAGAGCGAAAGGCGAAGAGCGACGGGGGCGCGCGAGACGTTCATCGCACGCCCCCGTCGCTCTTCGCCTTTCGCCGTTCCCCTCCTACCTTCCTCCCCCATGCCCACCCTGCCCTCCTCCGGACGCCTGCTCGCCCTCGACTGGGGCGAGGTGCGGATCGGTCTGGCCCTGAGCGACGAGACTCAGACCCTGGCGACGCCGACGACCACGCTGGTGCGGCGGGCGGGCAAGCGGTTTCCCATGCCGAGGCTGCTCGAGCTGGTGGCGGAGCACAGCCCGGTCGGCCTGGTCGTAGGCCTGCCGCTCACCGGTGAAGGCGAGGAAGGCGGGAGCGCCGTGGCGGCCCGGGAGCTGGCCGAGGATGTGGCCCGCCGCAC
>DATCWW010000005.1:0-19132 GCA_036566145.1 Gemmatimonadales bacterium | reverse complement strand
CCCGACGAGGAGGGCCGCGAGGCGCATCTGGCCGGCCAGGTGGCGGCGGCGCTCATGGCGCGAGCGGGAGAGCTGCTGGCCAGTCCTCCGGAGATCCGGAGGATCGAGGTGCTCGCCGCGAAGTGACGGCCGATGGTCGCGACGCCGAGCAGGGCGCGGCGATGAGGGAACCTGGGGCGTACTCCCAGTCCTACGACGTCATCCCGAGCGGTGGAGCATTCCTGTTTCTCCGGCCCCGGGCGTTGGCTGGCGGTACGGCGCGGCTGGCTCTCCGACCGCCTCCGCCGCGATCTCGTAGGACGCAAGCCGCGCCGCATGATCGTAGATCTGCGACGTGAGCATCAGCTCGTCGGCTCCGGTGCGAGCCACGATCGCCTCCAGCCCCTGGCGCACCGTTTCCGCCGACCCCGCTACCGTGTACGCCAGCATCTCCTCGATCATCTGCGCCTCCACCGGGCTCAGCCGCTCGGGAAAGCCCTCGTCCGGCGGGGGCAGCTTGCCGGGGCGCCCGCGCCGCAGGTTCACGAAGGCCTGCTGCAGGGACGTGAACAGCCGCCGCCCCTCCTCGTCCGACTCCGCGGCGAACACGTTGACGCCCAGCATCGCGTACGGGCGCTCGAGCTGCTCCGACGGCCGGAACCGCTCCCGGTACACCGCGAGCGCCTGATCCAGCGCCGCCGGCGCGAAGTGCGAGGCGAAAGCGAACGGCAGTCCAAGCTCGGCCGCGAGCTGCGCGCCGAAGAGACTCGAGCCCAGGATCCAGATCGGCACCGCCAGCCCTTCGCCGGGGACGGCGCGCACGCCGTGCACCGAGCCCGCCGGCCGGAAGTAGTGCATCAGCTCCACCACGTCACTGGGGAACTGCTCGGCGGCGAGCGGGCTCCGCCGGAGCGCGCGCGCGGTGAGCTGGTCCGACCCCGGGGCCCGGCCCAGGCCGAGGTCGATCCGGCCGGGATAGAGGGACGCGAGCGTCCCGAACTGCTCCGCGATGAGGAGCGGGGCGTGGTTGGGGAGCATGACCCCGCCGGCCCCGACCCGGATGGTCGAGGTGCCCTGGGCGATGTAGCCGATCACCACTGCCGTCGCGGCGCTCGCGATCCCGGGCATGCCGTGGTGCTCGGCGAGCCAGAAGCGATAATATCCCCAGCGCTCGGCGTGCCGGGCCAGGTCGAGCGAGCGGCCGAACGCGTCCGCCGCATCGCCGCCCTGCACGATGGGAGCGAGATCGAGGACGGAAAGCGGGACCATCTAGACCGCCCCAGCCGCGCCGGCCGGGGGCTTCTCCGCCGGCGCGACGTCCGCCGCCAGCAGCTCCCGGACCCGCGGTATCACTTCCCGCCCGTACAGCTCGATGCTCCGCAGCATCCGCTCGTGGGACAGCGTCCCCGCACTGTACTTGAGGTCGAACCGGGACGCGCCCAGGTCGCGGACGGTCGCCGCGATCTTGCGGGCGACGGTCTCCGGCGAGCCCACGTAGAGCGAGCCCGCGCCGATCTCGTGCTCGAACTCGGCGCGGCTCATCGGGGGCCAGCCACGCTCCCGACCAATCCGGTCGCGCATCACGCGGTACGGCGGCCAGAGCTCCTCGCGCGCCTCGTCGTCGCTGTCGGCCAGGTGGCCCGGGGAGTGCACGCCGAGCGGGAGCTGCTCGTGCCCGAGCTGGGCCAGGGCGCGATGATACAGCTCGACGTATCCGGCGAAGCGCCGGGGATCGCCCCCGATGATCGCGAGCGTGAGCGGGAAGCCGTACCGCGCGGCGCGGACCACCGACTCGGGACTTCCACCCACGCCGATCCAGGTCCGGAGCGGCGGGTGCTCCAGCGGCGGATGCACCCGCAGGCCCTCGACCGGCGGGCGCAGGCTTCCCTTCCAGTGCACCGGCTTGCCCGCGCGATCGGCGTCCCGGATCGCGGCGAAGAGGGCGACCTTCTCCTCGAACAGGCGTTCGTAATCCTCGAGCGAATAGCCGAAAAGCGGGAACGACTCGGTGAACGACCCGCGGCCGAGGATGATCTCGGCCCGGCCACCGGAGACCGCGTCGAGCGTGGAGAAGCCCTGGTAGACCCGGACCGGGTCGTCGGTGCTGAGGACGGTGACAGCGGTGCCCAGCCGGATGCGATGGGTCCGGGAGGCGATCGCCCCGAGGAGGACTTCGGGAGCGCTGATGGCGAAGTCGGGGCGGTGGTGCTCGCCCACGCCGAAGAAGTCCACGCCGACCCGATCCGCCAGCTCGGCCTGGGCGACTACGTCGCGGAGGACCTGGGCGTGGGGCTTGGGGCGGCCGTCCGCGTCGGTGGTGACGTCGCCGAAGGTGTCGATGCCCAGCTCGATGGGTGTCATGGGCACCTAACCGGCGGACCGGCGCCGCGGTTCCCAGGGGTCCCCGCGTGTGACAGATCTCACTGTATGCCCCTCGTACGGCGGCTACGGTCCAATCGTGCATCCGGGCTCGGGTAGGATTCGCCACGAGGCGGCCGAGGGCCCCGGCCCGGTCTGATGCTTCGATCAGCTAGATGGAGGGCGACACGCCGGCACGCGAGACGCTGGAGCGGGCACGCGAGGACGCGCGTGAAGGAAGATCACCGTCCACCCAGGCGGGAGAGTTCGTGCGGGAGGAGATCCATCACGTCCGAGAAGGGAAACACGGGGCGCGGTCACCCGAGCAGGCAATCGCCATCGGGCTCAGCAAGGCCCGGCGCGCGGGCGTGAAGGTGCCGGCCAAGAAGGGCGGGTCCACTCGCTCGAAGAGCCGGACCGCGAAGAAGCGGAGCAAGCCGTCGGCGAAGAAGGCGGCGCGCACGAAGGGGCCGGCCCGACGCAAGGCCGCGGCGCGCAAGGCGGCGCGGACGCGGGCGCGGCGCCGGTAGAGCTCCTACGGCGCTGCGACCGCCACGGGAGTGAGCCTCCCGACTTCGCCACCGTTGCCGAGCTGGCCGTTGGTGCCGTCGCCCCAGCACCACGCCTTCCCTCCCGTCGCCACGCCACAGGAGAAGGTGAAGCCCGGGCTGATCGAGAGGAAGGTGATGTTGCCGGCCACAGCCACGGGTGAATACCGGTCCGCGGCGGAGCCGTAGCCCAGCTCTCCGCCCACGCCATCTCCCCAGCAGAAGCCGGCCCCCGCGAGGGTGGCGCCGCATCCGTCGAGGTAGCTCAGGGTGACGTTGCTCCACTTCCGCGTCCCGCCCAGGACGACGGGCGTCAGCGTCTTGCGACCCGCCCCGCGGCCATCGCCGGTCGCCGTGGAGCTGCCCCAGCAGACGGCGCGCGCGTCGGTCAGGATGCCGCAGGTGGTCAGCGCGCCCGCGTCGATGTGCGCGAAGGCGAAGCCCTGGGCGGAGCGCACCGGCGTCGTGCTCGCCGTAGTCGTGCCGGTGCCGAGCTGACCGAAGTTGTTGGTGCCCCAGCACCAGCCGGCGTTCGCAGTAGTAATCGCGCAGGTGTGGTTGGTTCCCACCCCGATGTCGAGCCAGTCCTGCGTGCCCGTCACCTTGACCGGCGAGCGACGGGTGCCGTTGACGCCGTTGCCCAGGTAGCCCGATCCCCAGCAGTACGCGTCGCGCGCCATGCTGATCGCGCAGACCACGCCGCCGGTGCCGGCCTTGACGAGGCGGTACGTTCGCCCGCCCGCGACCTTGACCGGCGTGGAGCTCGAGGCGAGGGTGGTCCCGGTCCCTAGCGGGCCCGTTCCCCAGCAGAACACTTCGTCGCCGGTCGTGACGCCGCAGGTGACCTGGCCGGCGGCGTCCACCTGGCGGAACCGGAGTCCGCCGGAGACGCCCACCGGGCGGAGGGCGCAGGGCTGAGAGCTGCACTGGTGTGGCGAGCTCCCGATCGGAATGCCCAGTTGCGCATACTGGTTGCCGCCCCAGCACCAGGCTTTGTTGTCGGCGGCAACGCCGCAGGCGTGGTCGGCGCCGGCGCTGATCTGGATGAAGGAAAGGGGGACGGCGGTGGCGGCGACGGCAGGCGCCGGGGCCGTTTCCGGCTCGGTGGCCGACGGCACGTCGTCCCGACAGCCCACCACGGCGGCCAGGAGCGACGCGGCGACCAGAAGGTTGGGAGGGTTCATGCGGGCAGGATCGCATCGGGCCGTCAAGCAGTTCTCAAGAAGCCGCAGATGACCGCAGATACACGCAGGTGGGCGTAGGGGCGCGTCAGCGGCTCTGGACCACGTCTCCAGAGTCGATCCGCACGTGGCCTCCTCGCCGGCTTGCGCTTCCTACCCGGATCAGGCGGCTGAAGGCGGAGGGCAGTCCCTCCGCGTCGTACTCGGGGCCGCGCTGGAGCTGGTAATGCGTGTGGATGGTATACACCGAGCCGGAGAAGCCGACCCGGCCGACCGGCTGGCCCTGGCGGACCCGGTCGCCTTGCCGCACGGTCACCGAGCCGCTTCGCATGTGGGCGAGCAGACTGAACTCGCCGTTCCCGTGGTCGAGCACCACGTAGTTGCCGTAGAGCGCCACCGGCCTCGCGAGCACCACGCTGTCGGGCAGGCTGGTGCGGCCCACCTCCCAGTCCTGTTCCGCCGCCTCCGCCGCGACCACTGTTCCCGCTCCCGGCGCCAGCACCGGTGCGTTCCAGCTGTACCAGTCCTCGTTCCGGCTGCCGTCGCCGCGGTACATCCGGCCGGCCGAATCCACGATCGAGAGATCGTAGGCGTAGCGGCCGGGGTTGTGGCGAAGAAGCTTGCCGACCACCGGGTGGGCCAGATTCCAGCGGCGGTGATGGGCGTAGAAGTCGTGACCGTCGAACACCAGAACCCGGCCCCGGAGTGGCAGGATGAGGTCGGTGCGAGTGACGTAGTCGCGGAGCGGGACCGTCGTGATCACGGAGTCCACCACGTTGCCCGCGGTGTCGGCAAAGGCCAGCACGTAGCGCAGCTCGCGGAGAGGAAGGCGTGCCGGAAGCTCGTAGAACGGGTTGTAAACGATCGTGCTCGCACCCGGGTCGAGCGTCCGGTCGGGTACCGTCCGGATGCAGGGACTGAGTCCGCTGCCGTCGCAGAATCGGCGGAGGAGCATGGCACCGGCCGGGTCGTGGGCGGTCATCACGATCGACGCGAGCTCGAGTGGCTGAGCCGCGCCGCTGGTGACGAGGAAGTCGAAGTTGGCGAAGCCGGCGGCCGTCAATGGGTCGCGCTCGACCAGCGCGGTGTCGGGGGCCAGGCGGACCGCGAGGGTGGTAGCGCCGGATGGTGGTGCGGCCTGAAGCAGGAGCGCCAGGAGCAGCATGGAGTCGGCTCGGATACGGGATGGAAAAACCTACCCCGTCAAGGACGCTCCAGAGGTTCCAGGGTGCACCGGCAGACAGACGTCCGGCGTCACCTGGCCAGCCCCACCCGCTCCAGCAGCCGCTGGAACCGCGGGTCGGCCCGGAGAAAGTCGTAGGCCGGGCTGACGTTCAGGGTCACCAGCTCGCCCGAGTGCTCGGCGTACGCCTTCTCCAGCCACGCCAGGGTATGCTCCCGGTCTCCCATCCCGGCATAGCTCCACGCGAAGACGCGGGCCTGGAGTCGCTCCCCCTTGCTCGCCTGCACGAGCTCCTGCAAGGCGTGCCGCGCTTCCTCGGTCCGGCCGTTGCGGCCGTAGATGTACACCAGCGCCGACCAGTGGACCGCCGCCGGGACCACGGGCCGCCAGCGCGCCTCCTCGGCGAGCGCCTGGTCGACCATCCCGTAGTCGGCGTAGACCGAGACCAGGAGGTACGCGCGTGACAGGGTCGGATCGACGGCACGAACCGACCGGAACCGCTGGATCGCGCGGTCGTACTGGCGGGCATAGTAGAGGATCGCGCCGTTGTCGGCCGCGATGATGAGCGAGAGCGGATCGAGCAGCCGGGCCCGCTCGCTTTCCCGCAGCGCCTCGTCGAACCGTCCCCGCCACATCAGGTGCTCGGCGTACCAGTGGCGGGCCGTGGCGTAATTGGGATTCAGGGCGATGGCCTGACGGAACTCGCGTTCCGCCGCCTGCCAATCCCAGTCGTGGTTCTGGACGATCAGCGCCAGCGCCGCGTGGGCCTCGGCCAGCGTGCTGTCGAGGGCCAGCGCCTTGCGGGCCGCGACGCGCGCCCTGGCCACCAGCTCCTGCGGCGGGCCGACGGTGTAGACGGCCCCGAGGACATCCGCATCCGCCAGCGCAGCCCAGGCTCGGGCGAACCCGGAATCGCGCTGGACCGACTGCTCGAAGAAGGAGGCGGCCCGGCGGATGTCCACGTCGGTCCGCCTGTTGAGGAAGAATTGTCCGCGCAGATAGAAATCGTAGGCATCCGGGGCGGGCTCGGGCCCGGCCGCGGTGTTCCGAGGCGGCGGGTGGGCGCCGAGACTCGACTGGATCGCGTCCGTGATCTCGCGGGCGATCTCGTCCTGCAGCGTCAGCAGGCCGCTCAGCTGGCGATCGTACTGATGGGCCCAGAGCCGTGCGTGGTCGCGGGCCCGAATCAGCTCGGCGGTCACCCGGACCGTGCTCGCGTCCCGCCGCACGCTGCCGAGGAGCAGGTACTGGACGCCCAGCGCGCGCCCG
The DNA here is from genome assembly GCA_036566145.1 of Gemmatimonadales bacterium. Classification (GTDB taxonomy): domain Bacteria; phylum Gemmatimonadota; class Gemmatimonadetes; order Gemmatimonadales; family GWC2-71-9; genus CAVVWJ01. The sequence goes on along the minus strand of DATCWW010000005.1, from coordinate 12,614 downwards.
ATTCGCTCCGGCGGCTCCCGGGTTTGCTTGTAGTGCATCACCGATGCCCGGGCGATCACGCCGAGTCCCGACGGGTCCCGGTTCCCCAGCTGGGTGATCATCTCCTCCGTCAGGCCGTCGCTGAAGTACTCCTGGCCCTCATCGCCGGTCAGGTTCTGGAACGGCAGGACCGCCAGCATGACTCGGCCCGACGGAGGGTTGGGACGCGGGTCGCGCGACCACACCAGGGCGGCGACGAAAAGGGCCAGCACCAGGGCGCCCGCGAGCCACACCATGCGATACGATCGCTGCCGCCGCGGGGCCGGCTCGGGCGGTGCCGCCTGGGACGCTTCGGCCGGCGCCTCCGCCGGACGGAGGATCGGCGCTACGAAGCGATACCCTCGGCCGGTGACGGTCTGAATGAAACGGGGCTGCTCGGGGTCGTCCTTCAGCGCCTGCCGGATCTTGCGGACGGCGCCGTTGATGCTGTTGTCGAGATCGAGGTAGGCGTCCTTGCCCCAGATCCGCGCCGCGATCTCCTCCCGGGTCACCATCTGGCCCGGCCGCTCGGTCAGGAGGAAGAGGATCTCCAGCGGGATCCGCTCGAGCCTGAGCGCCCGGCCCGCGCGCCGGAGCTGGTAGGCCGAGCGGTCCAGCTCCAGCTCCTCGCCGAAGCGGATGCATTGGGGGGAGGGCGGATCGGACGACAGGCAGTAACCTCGGGAGGCTGGGCGGCGTGCGTCAGAAAAAGTAAGACTTCCAACAGACGTCCGCTATTGCTCCCGCCGGCCGGGCACCGTAGGATAACGCTCCGCTTCCCTCCCCCAGACGGCCCGCCGGCACTGCCATGGCTTGCACCCGCCATCGGGGGGATCTGACGGCCGGACACGAGGATATCCCCATGACGACCCACGGAATGTCGCTGGCGCCGCTGGCGGCTGCTGCGCTCCTCTTGGCTTGCGAGCCCGACCGGGCGCCGCTCGGGCCCACCGAGCGGCCCGACGCGGCGGCCCACCGCACCAGTGACGTCTTCCTGACCACCAACGCCACCGGTCAGATGGGGACCGTCAGCACCACCGGCACGATCGACGCCAGCAATGCCTTCTTCCGAAGCCTCGGCACCAACGGGCGGAGCTGCGGGAGCTGCCACCTGGAGGGCAGCGCGTTCGGCCTGAGCGCCCAGGCCGCCCAGGCCGTGTTCGCCGCCACCGGCGGTACCGATCCCCTGTTCGCGCCGGTGGATGGGGCGAACTGTCCGTCGGTCACCCCCGCCGACGGGGCGGCCGGGCACAGCCTGCTGCTCAACCAGGGGCTGATCCGGGTCAACCTCGCCATTCCCGCCGGCGCCGAGTACACCATCACCGCGGTCCACGACCCGTACGGCTGCGCGCTCACCGGATCGCCGGTCGAGGCTTCGGTGTACCGTCGGGTCCTGCCCACGACCAACCTGCGGTTCCTCAGCGCGGTAATGTGGGACGGGCGGGAGACGGTTCAGCCCCTGACCGACCGGAAGACACTCGCCGCCAACCTGCGGGCCGGCCTGCTGCACCAGGCGATGGACGCGACGCTGGGACACGCCCAGGCCGCGGTCTCCCCCACCGCGTCGCAGCTGAACGCGATCGTGGACTTCGAGCTGGCGCTGTTCACCGCCCAGCAGACCGACAACGCCGCGGGCGTGCTCCACGCGCAGCGGGGGACCGGAGGTCCCGTCAAGCTGGCCTCGACGGCGTACTTCCCGGGCATCAACGACCCGCTGGGCGACAACCCGACCGGGGCGGATTTCGATCCTGCCGCGTTCACCCTGTTCCAGTCCTGGAAGGCGCTGGGCAACTCGGGTCGCTATGCGTCGGCCCGGAAGTCGGTCGCGCGGGGAGAGCAGGTCTTCAACACCCATGCGCTCAAGATCACCGGCGTGGCGGGTCTGAACGACGCCCTGGGAGTGGCGACGATCAATGGCACCTGCACCACCTGCCACGACGCCCCGAACGTGGGCCACCATTCGCGCCCCCTGCCGCTCGATATCGGGACCAGCCACGTCACCACCTTCGAGACCGATCCCCAGGTGATCGCGGCGCTGACTCGCCTCAGCGCACCGGACCTGCCGGTCTTCAAGGTGGAGTGCCAGACGGGGCCGTTCGCCGGCTCGGTGCGGTACACCTCGGACCCGGGCCGCGCCCTGATCTCGGGCAAGTGCGCGGACATCGGCCGGCTCAAGGGCCCGATCCTGCGGGGACTCACGGCACGGGCGCCGTTCTTCCACAACGGAGCCGCGGCGACGCTCCGGCAGGTGGTGGAGTTCTACAATCTTCGATTCCAGATGGGGCTGACGGACCAGGAGAAGGCCGACCTGGAGGCGTTCCTCAGGACGCTCTGAGCGCCGCTCGATCGAGAACCTGGCCCCGCGAGATCACCAGGTCGATCGCGTCGTACGCTGCGACCGTCTCCAGCGGATTGGCTCGCAGCAGCAGCAGGTTGGCGACCTTCCCCGCCTCGATCGTCCCATAGCGGCGCTCCAGATGGAACGCCCTGGCCGCTTCGATCGTGGCGGACGCGAGCAGACGGTCCAGCGGTATGCCTGCGGCCGCCAGGCGCTGGAGCTCCAGGAAGCCGTTCAGTCCCGGTGGATTGCCGAACGTCGGACCGGAGGGCGTGTCACTGCCGAACACCAGCCGGCCGCCGTGCGACGCGAGATACCGGGCGGCCAGCGCGCCGTGGTCGGATACGCCTCGCATGATCTGACGAATCCGCTCGTCCTCCGCGCCTCCGAGCTGACCTCGCATCTCCGCCGCATAGGCCTGGCCCGCGGGCGTTCGATACCAGGCGATCAGCGCCTGCGGGAGCACTCGGCCGAGTCGGGGATCGTCGAGGAAGCCGGGGTCGTACATCGCCGCCAGTCCGTCGATCACCCGGAGTGTCGGCATGAAGCCGATCCGGCGGGCCGCGACCGTGTCGAGCAGGGCGCGGATGGGCCCCGGAAGCTCCTCGCCGGTCTGCTCGAACTCATCCCAGTTCCACATCCCGTGGGCGATCACGTCGGCTCCCGCCTCGGTCGCGAACCGCCAGGCGGCCAGCGAGTTGGCATGGATCAGCACGGGCAGGCCACGGGCGTGGCTCTCCCGCACGACGTCCCGGATCATCCCCAGCGTCGGAGTAGGCAGGTTCTTCGCCGGACCGAAGCCGTGCTCCTCGAAGGTTTTCACGCAGATCCCGCTGTCCGCCGCGACCCGGGCGACAGCCGCCTGCGGTGTGTGACCCTCCGGCCGGAATCGGGCGGGGATGGCGTCCTTCTGGCGCGGGTCGGAGAGGAAGTTGGGGAAGAGGTCCCAGCCCAGCTCCTTCGGGACCATCGCCATCGGATACCCGTTCGCCAACGGGAGCGCGCCGCCGCAATCGTAGATGTCGGGGTGGACCGGCGCCGCCTCGAGCCGATCGAGGAACGCACGGTCGAACACGGCGAGATCGACGACGGTGGTGAATCCCGAATAGAGGTAGCTGCGCGGGAGCTGCTCGGCGTAACCGGCAGCCAGCGTCTGGAGGTCGTCGGGGAGCGGAACCGGCAGCCCCGCCGGCACGGCGAGATGGGTGTGGCCGTCGATCAAGCCGGGGATGAGCACCCGCCCGCCGCCGGCGACCACCGAATCCCACCGTCCCGCCGGCGGTGTTCCCTGCCCCACCGCCGCGATGCGGTCGCCCTCCAGGACGACATAGCCATGCCGCAGCGGGGTCTGTCGCTCGGGCGAGACGACGGTGACATCCTGGATCAGCACTCGCCGGGGCGATGGAGGCGCCTGCACCGCCATCGCCAGCAGGGCAAGGATCATGGCATCCACGGTGGTCACCTGGAGGTCACTCGCTGCGCAGCGCGGCGACCGGATCGAGCCTGACCGCCCTCCGCGCGGGCAGCCAGGTCGCGAGCAGCACTACGATGCCCAACAGGAGCGGTACCGCCAAGAAAGTCACCGGGTCGCCGGGCGAGAGCCCATAGAGCAGCCCTCCCATCGCGCGCGCGACGCCGACCGCGCCCACGAGCCCGATGCCGAGGCCGACGGCGCCGAGCCGCGCGCCCTCGCACATCATGAGCCGGAGAATGCCCGACGGGGTGGACCCGAGCGCCAGGCGCACGCCGATCTCGCGCGTCCGCTCGGCGACCGCGCCGGCGACCAGCGCGTACAGTCCAACGGACGCGATCAGCAGCGCGAGCACTCCGAAGAACCCCGCGATCGTCGCCGCGGTGCGCGAGGTCGGAATCCGGCGGCGACCGCCTCCTCCATCGTCGTCCTGCCGAAGACCGGCAGCGCGGGGTCGAGGCTCGCCAGGGCCTGCGCGACGCGGGGCAGCACCGCGACCGGATCGCCGCGCGCATGGACCACGAGCGTCTGCCAGCCACGGTAATGCTGCCGCACCGGCAGATAGAGGTGGCCGCCGGGGACCTCGCCGATCACTGCAAATCGCGCGTCGTCCACCACGCCCACGACGGTCACCTGCGGACCCTCTGCTCCCCCGGACCGTATCTGCTGCCCCAGCGGGTTCCGGCCCGGCCAGAGCCGCGTGGCCACGGACCGGCTCACGATCATGACCGGCGGCGCGCTCGCGGAGTCAGCCGGCGTGAAGTCTCGCCCGTCCTCCAGCCGGAGCCCGAGCGCCGGCACGAACCCGTCGGATACGACGCTGGTGGAGACACTCGTGGTGCCGTCACGGGAGCTGGCGAGGTCGCCGACGTACCAGGCGGTGGTCTGGTTGTAGGTGTCGAACGGCACCGGCCACGCCAGCCCCGCATCGCCGACACCGGACAGGGAGCGGACCCGAGCCAGCACCTGCTCGTAGAAGGCCCGTCCGCGCCGCGCGTCGTATCCCTGCAAGCCGACATTGAAGGAGACCAGCGCGCGGTCGCGCGCGTCGAAGCCGGGATCCAGCGCCCGCGCGGCCGCCAGACTCCGCACGAAAAGCATCCCGCCGACCAGCAGCACCACCGAGAGCGACAGCTGCACGACCACCAGCGACCGGCGGAGTCGGCTGGGCCGGCCGCCCGGTGACCATGCGGCGCCCGCGCTCGCCGGTGGAGGCATGACGTTCGCGCGTGACGCCCGCAGCGCCGGCACCAGCCCGAAGAGCCCGATCGCGAGGACCGCCACGACCGCGGTGAACAGCAGTACCCGCGCATCCGTGCTCGCCGCCAACCCGACCTGGAACTGCAGCTTGGGCACCAGGTACCGCTCGGCGAGCCCGTTGGCCTGGATCAGCGCCAGGGCGATCGCGCACCCGGGCAGCGCCAGCACCGTCGACTCCACCAGGAGCTGCCGCATCAGGCGCGCCCGGGAGCACCCGAGCGAGAGCCTGATCGCGGTCTCGCGCGACCGCGCCGTCGCCCGGGCGAGCTGGAGGTTGGCGAGATTGGCGCAGATGATCGCCAGGATGACCAGGGACCCGAACAGCCCCAGCGCCGACGACAGGACCAGTACGCGCGGCTTCACGTAGCCCGGATGGTCGAACCCGACGCCGGCCGGCATCAGCATCGCCGTCAGGTCGGCGTTCGTCGCCGGGTAGGCACCGGCGAGCTGCCGGGCGAACAGCTCGGCGGCCGCGGTGGTGCGCGCCCGATCCGCGCCCGGGCGCATCCGGCCGACGACGAGCAGGTCGCCGCCGCCTCGGCCCTGGAGCCGGTCGGTCGAGCCGGGCTCGATCACCGTGTGCATCCCGATCGGCACCCACATCTCCGGCCAGAAGCCGAACATGCGCAGGCCGCGGAACCCCCGCGGCGCCACGCCGGTGACCGTGAACTCGGTTCCGTTGAGCCGGACGACTCGCCCCATGATGTCCGGGTCGGCCCTGAAACGCCGCCGCCAGCAATCGTAGCTCAGCACCACGAACGGATTGGCGCCCTGGGGCGCGTCGGCCGCCTGGAAGAATCGGCCCGCGGCCGGGATCATGCCGAGCACGCTGAAGTAGTTCTCGGTCACCGTCTCGCCCCACACCATGTCGCCGGCGACGGACCCGCCTGCGCCTGGGATGGCGACATTGAGCGGCACGCCCGACATCGCCGCCAGGTCCGCGAAGGCCCCGCTGCGCTCGCGATAGTCGAGATAGTCCTCGTAGCCGAGCTCGCCGATCCGGCCGGTCCGGGTGTCCCGCTGGAACAGGGCGACGAGGCGGTCCGGGTCCCGCGCCGGGATCGGGCGGAAGAGCATCGCGTTCACGTACCCCACGACCATCCCGTTCACCCCGATCCCCACGCCGAGGGTGAGAGCCACGGCGAGCGCGTAGCCGGGGTTCCGCCGCATGGCTCGGAGGGCGTATCGGACGTCCGCACCGAGGTCGTCGAGCCATCGCGCTCCGCGCTCGTCGCGCATCGTCTCACGGTGCGTGTCCAGGCCTCCGAAGGTGACCCGGGCCTGCCGCCGGGCGGCCTCGGGCGAGAGCCCGTCCCGGATCAGGCGCGCCTCCTCCATCTCCAGATGGAAACGGAACTCCTCCTCCATCCGGCCTTCGGCGTCACTCGGCCGAAGGACGTTCCCGAGCCGGGCGAGCAGGCCATGGAGCCGGCTCACGAGCCACCCTCCAGCACCAGGCCGATCGCCGCCGCGAACCGATGCCACCGGTCCACTTCCTGTCCCAGCGCGCGCCGCCCCTGCCGGGTGATGGTGTAGTAACGGGCCCGGCGGTTGTTCTCGGTGGCTCGCCACTCGCTGGCGACGTCTCCGCGGTGCTCGAGGCGCTGGAGGGCGGGATAGAGGGAGCCCTGGTTGGCGTCGAGCCGCCCGCGGGAGAGCTCCTGGATGCGGAGCCCGATGCCCCAGCCGTGGGTGGCGCCGAGGGAGAGGGCCTTGAGGATGAGAAGATCGACGCTGCCCCGGAGGGCGTCGGACCTGGCGGGACGCGGCATGCCCGGGTCCCCTTTCGCACTCTAGAAGTCGAGAGGAGTATCGGGCGCGGTCCTGTCGGAGTCAAGAGGAGAGTGGGCGCCCGCGTTACCGTCGCGGACGGCTTGACGCCGTCGGGGACACGGTCGATACCATTGGGGTGGGTCATGCCTGACCCTTCCAGCCCACCGAACTACCGGTACCGAGGACATCATGCTCGTCGCGATCAGCGACCTCCACATCACCGACGAACGGACCGCCATCAACGTGCCCCAGGGCGCGTTCGACATCCTCGAGCACGAGATCATCGCCAATGCCTCGGACCGCAAGGCGAGAGAGATCCACCTCGTGCTCCTGGGCGACATCTTCGACCTGGTCCGCACCGACTACTGGCACCGGAAGGCGAGCGACGGCACGCTGCCCGTGGCGAAGCGTCCCTGGAACGGCAAGCTCTCGCCAGCCACCGGCATGAATCCCGACCCGGGCGTCGAGCAGCAGTTCCGCGACATCCTGGCGGACATCCTCTCGAAGGACGGCGCCCAGTCACTGCTGGAGATGATCCAGCACCTTCATGCCGCCGGCCTCCCCTTCCGGGTCACCTACGTGATCGGCAACCACGACCGGGTCCTGCACAACTTCCCTTCCCTCCAGGCGGCGATCCGCGCCGCGATGCCCGGCGTGTCGCTGGCCTTCGCGCCGAGCATCCGGGATCCGCGCTACGGTCTCATCGCCCGGCACGGCCACGAGTGGGACCCGAACTGCCACGGTTGGACTTTCCACAACGAGGTCCTGGAGCGGGGCCGTCCCACGGGCCAGTTCGACGATGCCACCTGCAAGGTCATGGCCATCGGCGAGGTGGTGACCGCGGAGCTGATGAGCGGCATCGTGTTCCGATTCGCCGAGGCAGCCGGCACTTCACCCGCCGCTTCGGCCGTGGTCACGCGGCTCAAGGACCTCAACAACCTGCGGCCGATCCTGAACGTGTTCCAATGGCTGGACTGGTTCGCCGGCAACGAGGCCAGGAAGTTCTACCCGCTGCTCCACTCCGCCCTCAAGCAGTCGCTCGACGGCGTGGTCGAGAGCGCGCTGGCCCGGCGGTGGGACGAGCTCAAGGGCCACATCCTCCCGGGCACCGGCGATCTCATCGACCACCTCGAGGACATTCGCCGCTACGCCGTCGGCCGGACCATGGACGAGTTCCGCGGCCGGGTGCATGCCGCGCTGCCCGTGATCAGCCTGGTCTCGAGCGGGGAGAAGGACCGCTATCTGGAGGGCGCCATCAAGGAGATGCGACAGGAGAAGGATCCGGCGTTCCAGTTCATCCTCTATGGCCATACTCATGTCGCCAGGCAGGAGTACCTCAACGGCGAGCTCGACGGCCGGGGCCGGCTCTACGTCAACACCGGCACCTATTTGCCGCTCATCACCCTCGCCCGGGACGGGCGGACCTTCGGGTCGGCGAAGCAGATGACGATGACGTTCGCGTACGGCGAGGACGAGGACACGGACGGGAAAGCGGGCGGCCCGTCGCTGGACGCGTGGGCCGGGATCCGGCGAAAGCAGTACGCGGAGGGGTAGCGGCCGCCCCTATCCCCAGTACCCGGCCACCAGCTCGGTGGCGCCGATGCGGTTGGGCCGGGCGCTGCCGCGCGAGCCGATCGGCGTGAGGGTGATCACGAGACGCGAGAGAGAACCAGCTTCGCGAACGTGGCCGCCGCGGCGTCGACCTTCTCGTTCGACAGCTTGAAGTCCACCACGCCGATGTCGATCTCGTGGCCGTCGTGCTTGATCGCGATGTCGCCGACGTGGGGATAGTCCTTGTACGCCGCCTCGCCAAAGCCGGAGACGGGCTTCGCGGCCTGGGCGCTGGACATGGTGCGGTAGAGCTTGTCGTCGTACCTCGCCACGCTGACGCTCACGCCGGCCGCGTCGCCCTCGTTCTGGCTGTCCCACTGGCACTGGGAGGAGTCCTCGGTGGTCTGCTTGACCCCCGGCTTCATCGCGACGCCGAGTGCCTGCTGGATCTCGGCCTGGGTCAGCAGGGCGCACGCGTCGATGGCCGACACGTCGGACGACACGCTGCCGCTGTCGGGGCCTCGCTGGGAATGCGACGGCTTGCTGCACGAGGTGAGGACGACGAGCCCGAGCAGGGTCGCCAGAGCGATGGTTCGCATGGATCCACTCCTTTCGCGAGAGCCGCTGTGTCGGCCGCCGGGCTTTCGCCCCGGCCTCCAAGTGAGAACGCGCAGCTCCCCCGAAGCGTTACAGTCGCCCTCTACGGGCTGCGCTTCGGCCACGGTGCATCCAGTTGCCGGCCAGTGCATCCCGGCGAGGATCCGTCCGCCGGGGCCGATCTCCGCCAAGCGCCTCATGACCCCGCGCCTTGGGCCTGCCCCGGTGCCACCGTGCCTCCGTGCGCCCTTCCGGGCTCCGACATCAGCGCCAGCGTATTCCCCTCGGTGTCGTCGAAGAACGCCATCCACACCTCGCGATCCGGCAGCCGGGCGATCAGGTGGGGATCCTGGCGGAAGGTGACGCCGCGGGAGACCAGCAGCTGGTGGCTTTGCCGGATGTCGTCCACGGCGAAGTAGAGAATCGAGCCCGGGTGATCGAACTCCTTGTCCTCGGGCACGTCGAGCAGCAGCCGGACGCCGGCGCAATCGAAGAAGGCCAGCTTGGGGGGCGCGGTGAAGAGGAAGGGGAGCCCAAGCGTATCGCGGTAGAAGCGCACGGCACGATCCAGGTCGCGCGCGTTCATCGCGATCTGGCCGATCCGGGAGAGGCTGCCGTCAAGGTCTGGCACCAATCCTAGGCGGCCGCAGCGACGCTCGGAACGTGCCGGTACGCGCTCCCATGCAGGGTGACCAGCACGACCCCGGCGGCGTAGACGAGGAGATCGGGCCGCCAGTCGCCCATCCCGGCGTGTACCAGGAACCCTCCCACGATGGACAGCACGAGCAACGCCCCGCCGAAGCGAAGCGTCCGGGGGATGAGGAACGCCACCGCCCCGACGGCCTCGACGGACCCGACGATTCGCGCGTGCAGGTCGGTCGGGCCGAGATGGAGCAGCGTGTGGACGCTGCCCCAGAGCAGGGCGAGGCCGAGGATCAGGTGAAAGATCAGGAACGCGCGCCGGATGCGCCCAGACTCTGACACAGGCCCTCCCGACAAGGAGACCACCAAATATACGGTCTCAGCGGCGGGCCTGGATCATCTTCCAGCCGTTCCCCGACGGGTCGCGGAAGCCCGCGTCAACCGTGCCGTAGCGGTCCACCGGCTCCTGGGTGAACTCCACGCCCCGCTCCCGCATCCGCTCGTGGGCCGCGCGGCAGTCCTCCACCACCAGCACCAGCGGCGGCATCGCGCCCTTGGCGACGATGGCGCGCACCGCCTGGGCCGTCGCCGCGTCGAGCACCGGCGGCCCCGGCGCGAACAGGCCGAGCTGGAACGACGGCTGGTCCGGGTGCTGCACCGTGAGCCAGCGGTAATCCCCGTTCTTCACATCGGTATGGACGCGGAACCCGACCTTCTCGACGTAGAACGCGAGCGCTTCATCCTGATCCCGCACGTACAGACCGACCACTTCGACGCCCTGGGTCATCGGACCCCCCTTTCGTGGGGTCCATCTTACCACCCGCGATCCGCCGCCGCTTCTCCGAAACTGCGATCGTGAGGTCGGGCCGGTGCGCGGCCCGGAGATGGCAGTCGGGGACGTTGGCCAGCCGGTCGGCCGCGGCCCTCGCGCAGGCCCGGATGGTGCTCGGGCTCTGGCCGGCGACGTCGCGGAAGGTGCGGCCGAAGGTGCCCAGGCTCTCCCAGCCGGTCTGAAACGCGATCTCGGTGATGGAAAGGTCGGTGTCGCGTAGGAGCGCCGTCGCCCGCTCGATCCGGCGGGTGAGGAGGTAGCGATGCGGCGGGACCCCGAAGGCCTGCTTGAACGAGCGGGCGAAGTGGGCTTCGGAGACGTGGCTCACCCGCGCCAGCCGTCCGACCGGCCACGCCTCGTGCGAGGCGGCGTCCATCCGGTCCTTGGCCCGAAGCAGGCGTCGCAGCAGCTCGGGGTCCTGGTCGGCGGGACCTCCGCTCACGCGTTGGCGCTCGCCTTCCACTGCGCCAGCCGCTCCGCGATCAGCTCGGCGCGCCGGGGGTCGTCCCGGCCGTCCAGGATGCTCAGGTCCTCGGCGTCGGCGCGCAGGTAGAGGCCCGACGTCCGCGCGTTCAATCCCGAGTCGGTCTCCGAGCGCGTCGTCCAGTACCCGGCGGCACGATCGGGGGACTCGAGCCGGATCTCCCCCGTCCCGTCCAGGCGCGGCGCGTTCGGGTCGCGGGGCCGCTCGCCCTTCCAATAGTAGAAGATGCCGGGCGGGTCCTTCCGCTCCCTGGTCGCCTCGCTCGCGTAGCGCGCCGTCAGGGTGCCGTCCGCGCCCCAGGAGCGGCCGCTCAGCTCCAGCGCCCCGTCCCGGTCGCGCGAGATACGGAGCAGGCTGACGGCCGAGGGCTCCTGGGCGGTCCGCTCGGTCTGGGAGAGCTGCCACCACAACCCCTCGATCCGGGCGAGGCGCCCCTCGGTCCCGATCGCCTTCCGGAGCTTCTCGTTCATCACCCTCATCTCGGCCGCGGTGGCCGCGTCGCCGTAGCGCACGCAGGTGAGGCCGAGGAGATCGCTCGGCAGCTTGGCGCCGCTCGCATGGAGAATGAAGGTCCGGCGCATGCCGAGCACGCCGCCGAAGAGACCGGCCTCGAAGACCACGTTGTCGCGGGGGGAGGCCTGGCCGGTGGCGGAGGGATCGGGGGCTGGCGGCCCGGCCGCGGTCCAGTCGTCGCGGGCGAAGACGAAGGCGGCGAAATCCACCTCACGGGTGAGCTCGAGGAGCCGCTCCAGCGTGGAGGTGCCGGGGTTGAACGACGTGGTCCAGGGCTCGACCCGGGCGACGTCCTCGAGGCCGCGGGTGAGCGCGTCCAGCAGCTTGCGCTGCTTGCCGGAAGAGCCGAGGAAGATGCGAGGGCTGTCCATCGATTCCTCCACTACGGTCGCCGGGTCCGCCGCTCCAGAATCACCTGAGCGATCCGCTTCGCCGCCCCGCTGCCGAGATCTCCCACCGCGTCCGGGGCCTTGTCGGCATAGAAGTAGGATCGCAGCTCGTCCCCCGACTCCACCTCGAGAAGTCGCAGCTCGGCCTGGATCAACCCTTCCGCGCGGCGAACGTGGCCGAGCACCGCCAAAGGCACCGGTCGGGCCCGGGCCAGGGTCTTCTCGGACAGCTCGGGGTAGCGGGCGACCGAGACGCCCAGTCCTGTGAGGCCGCGCACCAGCCGTTCGAGGCAGGTGTCCGCCGCCGCCCGCAGGACGCCGGCGCTGTCGGACTCGACCGTGAGCGGCGCGACAGCGACATCGGCGGGCGCACTCATCGCAGACCCCGGGTCGTAACGCGGGCCCTGGAGCGCGAGGGCGCAGACCGATACCAGAAGAATTCGTCCCGTTCAGCCACTCCCATGATCCGTGAAGATGTCCTCGGCCCCATTAGATTCGCCCTCCCGACACCGTCAGGGAAGGCCTCGTCCCTGCCGGGCAGCGGCTCCTGGCCTCCGTGCCTATATTCATCACCCCTCTCACCCGGAGCGTGCATGCGACGGCTCTCGCTCGCCCTCACACTCTCTCTCGCGCCGGCGGTGCTTGCGGCGCAGCAATCCCCTGCCCCGGCCGACGGCACGCCGCTCGAGGTCGGCGCGGTGGCACCCGACTTCAGCCTGCCGGGCGCCACCCGCTACGGCGTCCTG
>DATCWW010000554.1:0-6262 GCA_036566145.1 Gemmatimonadales bacterium | reverse complement strand
GCTCGACATCGACGAGACCTCCCTCTCCAACTGGCCGGCGTACCGGGCCAACGGCTGGGGCCGGGTGGTGAACGGCCCCTGCGACCTGGAGAAAGGGCCATGCGGGCTCCGCGCCTGGCAGGCGAGCGGGCGAGCGAAGGCACTCGCCCCGACCCTGGCGCTGGTCCGGCGTGCCCGGGAGCTGGGCGTGGCCGTCTTCTTCATCAGCGGGCGGCCGCCGACCCTGCTGGAGGCCACCGAGCGGAACCTGCGGGAGCAGGGGTACGAGTGGACCGGTGTGGTGGTGCTGCCGGAAGGGGCGAAGTTCGCCAACGCGGCGGAGTTCAAGGCGCCCGAGCGGCGCCGGATCGAGGAGCGGGGCTACACCATCCTGCTCAGCATGGGCGACCAGGAGAGCGACCTCGCCGGCGGCTACGCCCAGGCGACGTTCAAGCTGCCGAACCCGGTCTATTACCTGCCCTGATCCCGGGGCACCGATTCGAAGGGGGATCCATGAGAGCGGTACGAGGCTGGCTCGGCGCGTGGTCGTTGGCCGCGGTGGTGCTGGCAGGGTGCGGGGGGAGCGACGATAACGGGTTCAGCCCGTCGGTCGCCACAGTGGCCGGGACCTACAATGCCAGCAAGTTCACCGCGACCAGCTCGTCGGGCACCGTCAACCTGCTGAGCCTGGGCGCGACGGTGCATGTGGTGCTGAATCCGGACGGGACCACGACGGGGCACCTCTCCGTGCCGGACGTCCTCGGCACGGGGCCGATCGACGCCGACCTGGCCGGTACCTGGACGTTGAGCGGCAGTACCGTGACGTTCAGCCCCAACGATCCGAACTCCATCATCGGAGATGCCGACTTCACGGCCGCCCAGAACAGCCTCGAGGGCGACGGCACCTTCGAGGGAACGACGCTGCACCTGGCGCTGGCCAAGACCGGCTGACTTGAAGCTGCTCGACTCGCGCCGGGTCACCGGGCCCGGACTCCTCCTCGATGGTCCGGGCGCGGTGGTGGACGTGGCGCTCGATGCGCCGACCCGCGACCGCGCCATCGAGGCCTGGCGCGAGGCGGCGACGCGGATGCTCGCGGCAGTCGGGTGGCCGGACGCCCGGCTTCACAGCCGGTACTTTCAGGGTGGCGCCACCCTCGGCTTCACCGCCCCACCCGATGTTCTCTACACCGCCACCGAGCTCAACGAGTGGGCCTGGGCGTCGGCCGCGGCCACCATCAGCGGATCGGGCGCGCCGGCACTCGAGCCGGATGCGGCTCGGCTCAGGGCCGCGCTCGAAGTCGAGCGCAATCCCGCACTGCTCGCGATCCGGGCGGCGGCGGGCGCGCACGGCGTCAACTTCCTCGCCGGCGAGGAACTGGTCTCGGTGGGATCGGGAGCCGGGGTCCAGGTGTGGCCCGAGCGGGAGCTCCCGGATCCCGCCCAGGTCTCGTGGGACCGGGTACACGACGTCCCCATTGCGCTGGTCACCGGCTCCAACGGCAAGACCACCGTGGTCCGCCTGCTGGCCGCCATGGCGACCGAAGCCGGGAGGGCCGCCGGCACCACCACCACCGACGGCGTGGCGCTCGAGGGCCGGTTCCTCGAGGAGAGCGATTTCTCCGGACCCTCCGGCGCCCGCATGCTGCTCCGGCGACCCGAGGTGGAGACCGCCGTGCTGGAGACCGCGCGGGGCGGACTCCTTCGGCGGGGGCTCGCCGTGGAGCATGCGCAGGCGGCGGTGGTAACCAACATCGCGGCCGACCACCTGGGCGAGTTCGGCGTGCAGACCCTGGCCGAGCTCGCCGAAACCAAGCTGCTGGTGGCGCGGGCGGTGGGAGCCGGAGGACGCGTGGTGCTCAATGCCGACGACCCGGTGCTCGCGAAGGCCGGCCAGCGGGTCGCGGCGGAGCTCGCGTGGTTCACTCTCGATCCGGCCAATCCGATCGTCCGCGCGCACGTCGCGGGCGGAGGAACGGCCGCGCTGCTCGACGGCACCGCGGTGGTGCTGATCGAGCGCGGAAACCGGACGGTCCTCGCCTCGGCGGACACCGTGCCGATCGCCCTCGGCGGCGCCGCCCGGCACAATCTGGCCAATGCTCTTGCCGCCGCCGCGGCGGCCGGCGCCCTCGGCATCGACCCCGGCGCGATACGGCGCGCGCTCGAGCGGTTCGGCCGCAGTCCGGAGGACAATCCGGGCCGCGCCAACGTGATCGAGCTGGGCGGGGTGCACCTCTTCCTCGACTACGTGCACAACCCCCACGGAATGGCGGCGCTCGCCGCCGCCTTGGAGCGCTACCCCGCGCGGCGGCGGCTGGTGCTGCTGGGTCAGGCCGGCGATCGCGACGACGCCTCGATCCGGGAGCTGGCCCGCGCGGCGCTGGCGCTCCGGCCCGACCGGGTGGTGCTCAAGGAGATGGACGCCTACCTGCGGGGCCGCGCCCCCGGCGACGTGACCCGGCTCATGTCCTCGGCGCTGATCGACGCGGGTTACCCGGGCGAGGCGATCGCCGCGGCGCCGACCGAGGTCGATGCCGTGCGCACGGCGCTGGCGTGGGCGGAGCCCGGCGACCTCCTGGTGCTGGCGGTCCATCAGGATCGGCGGGCGGTGATGGCCTTCCTCGACTCCTTGCGTGGCACCGGGTGGGCCGCCGGCACCGCGCTGCCGGCGCATGCCCCAGCCATGCAATGACTTGCACTGCGAACGTTGGCACACGGGTTGCCGGACTCGGTGACCGGTGCGTCATCTAGTTGACCACTGATTTCCCAAATCATTGTGGCAGTCGCCCCTAGGGGCGACACCGATCAAGGCAAACCCGTCGCGAGGCGGGGACGCAAAGCCAGGAGTCTCGTGTCCTGCGAGATCGTCCGGTTGCCGGGCCCGGTGCGCGGGGCTGAGTGCGCCCGAACCGGTTACGGTCGGATCACTCACACCCGGAGTCACCATGCGTCGGATCCTCCTCCTCTCGTTGGCCCTCCCGTTCCTGCTCGGCAGCAAGGCGGTGGCGCAGACCTGCGTCGGCATGCCTTCGTTTACCAGCGGGCAGATGCAGGTGGGCGCCGGCGGCCAGTTCGCCGACGGAACCAGCAGCTTTGCCGGCACCTTCGGCTACGGCCAGCCCAAGGGCCTCTACGGCAAGGCCGCGCTCGGCACCACGTCGTACGACGGGCTCGACGGCAGCTCGCTCGATCTGGGCGCGAACGCCGGCTACCAGGTTGCCCTCAAGACGGCCAAGCCGGCCGAGTTCTGCCCGGTGGCGAGCCTGAGCATCGGCTCGGGTCCGAACGACGTGGGCGGCACCGGCATCGACATGTCGAGCCGGACCTTCTCGTTCGGCGGCTCGATGGGTGCCGTGCTGAGTCAGACCTCGCAGATGCAGATCGTGCCCAATGCGGGGTTCCAGTTCGCCAACACCCGTCTCTCGGTGGATGACGGCACCACCTCGGCCTCCGGGTCGGAGAGCTATGGCCTCCTGACCCTGGGCACCGGGTTCGTGTTCAACTCGCGGTTCAGCCTGAACCCGAGCATTAACATCCCGGTGGGTCTGGACGGGTCCAGCACCTCGTTCGGGCTGGCCGGCGCCATGAACTTCGGGCACTAGCCCGGGCAACAGCAGGGGCTGCGGGGCGCCGCCGGGGTACCGGCGGCGCCCCGTAGTGTTTTCAGCCGTCGGCCAGCCGGGCCATTAGCTTCCGGGGGCCAGCACACCCCGCGCGAGGACGCTTCCCGGTTGCCACGACGCCCCCAGCCATACCCACTCCAGCCGCCGCCCGACCGGGGCTGGGGCTCGCTGACGGCGAGCGCGGTCGTGCACCTGGCCGTGCTGGTGCTGGCCGTCCTGGTGACCCGACCGAGGCAGGAGGCGAGCGAGAAATCCGGTCACCCGGACCAGGCCCAGCTCGCCCGGCAGGTCCAGATGGTGTACATCCCCCCGCCACCGGAGCCGGTGCGGCCGCCTCCGCCACCACCTCCGCCACAGCCTCAGCCACCGCCACGGCCACCCGAGCCGCAGCCACCGGTCCCGAAGCCGGTCGCGCCGCCCCCGGACAAGGCCCAGCCGGTCAAGGAGGACAACGCCAACGCGCCGCCGGACGCGACCCGGTCCAAGGGCGAGGACAGTGACCAGCCGGAAGGCGGCGCCCCGGCCACCACGCCCACTCCGGCCGCCGAGGCCGCGCCGACGATGGAGTCGGAAGCACAGCGGATCTTCGGCTCCAAGCGGGTGGCCACCCAGCCGGGGGCCGGGCCGCAGGAAATCCGTCCGATGGAGGCGGACCTCCCCGAGCACGGTGAGAACTGTGTGCCGCGGGTGACGACCAGCGATTCGGCCGGGCCCCAGTACGGCACCGTGGTGGGACGGATCATGCGGGGCGACACCGGGCGGCCGCTCGCCGGGGCGCACCTGCAGATGCTGGGCACGCCGTTCGTGGCGTTCACCGGGCCGGACGGGGAATACCGCTTCCGCTTCGATATGTCGCTGGTGGACAACTGCCGGACCCAGTACGTGCGGGTGACCGCCAAGGGCTTCGAATCCCGACTGCTGGTGCTGATGGTGGGCGAGAACGTCCGGAGCGACGATGTGAGCCTGCAGAAGCGGGGGCGGTTCGGACTATAGTTCCCTGCACCCTCGACCACTCCACTCGATCCCGAGAGACCCGTGTCTCCACTCCTCCGCTGTATCCGGCGCCTGGGCATGACCACCGCCTCCCTGGCTCTTGCCGCTCCGTTGGCCGCGCAGCAACCGCACGCCGTCCCGACCCACATGGGCCTCGGCGCCCCACCGCCGGCAATCCGCACCGAAGCGGACCTCACCCGATTCCTCGACGACCTCGAGGCCCAGCAGTGGGCACTCGACCGGGCCGCGACCCTGGAAGTCTACGCCCAGTGGAAGGGCCTGCCCTACCATCGGGCCGAGGCCATGAACCGGTTGAACAACGAGCTTTCCACCCGGCGGGACTACGCCAAGGTCATCGACCAGTGGAAGGGCCGGGTGCGGGACTCGACGCTGGCCCGGCGGCTTCAGGTCGAGGCCAACTACTTCCTGGCCGCCAAGGCCGACCCGGCACTCGCGGTGCGCCTGGGAGAGGTCCAGACCGCGATACAGGACACCTTCCGGCAGTATCGCTACCAGCTCGACGGCAAGGAGCTGACGCAGACCCAGCTCGGCATCGTCATCGATACCACCGCCGACCGTGCGGCCCGGCGCCGCGCCTACGAGGCGATTCCCGGTCTCAGCGCCAGGACGGCACCGTTGATCCGGCAGGCCATGGCGATGACGGACCGGATGGGCCGGCAGGAAGGGTTCCCCAGCGGCGCGGCGTCGCAGCTCTCGCTCTCCGGCCTCACGCCGACCCAGGTGCTCCGCGATCTCACCTCGTTCGAGCAGGCGACGCGGCCGACCTACGAGGCCCTGCTCGCGAGGATCGCCCGGGATCTCAAGATCGACAAGGTCGAGGCGTGGGACCTGGACTATTGGTTCCACCTGCAGGAGCAGCAGGTGTCCGCCAATGCCTACCCGACCGACCAGGCGATGCAGCGGATCCGGGCGCTGGCCACGGGCATGGGCTTCAACGTGGACAGCCTGCCGATCACGGTCACCATCTACGACGTGCCCACCGGCGGCGTGGCGTTTCCCATCCGCCCGGCGTACGAGGCGCGCCTGCTCTCGAACCCGTTCCCCGGCGGTCGGTTCTACTCGACCTTGTTCCACGAGTATGGACACACCCTGCACGCCGTCCTGATCCGGCCCGACCTGCCGCTGTCGCTGCTCTCCGCCGACCCGCAGCCCGCCACCGAAGGCCTGGGCGAGACGCTGGGCCACTTCGCCTTCGATCGACGCTTCCTGGCCCGGGTGGGCGGAGTGAATCCGGAGCAGGCCGCCGCGCTCGAGCGGCTGGGGAAGCTGGAGCAGCTGCTCTGGCTCCGGCGCACCATCGGCGCCAATGCGTACGCCGAGGTGCAGGCGTACCTGGACCTGACGGCGAACTTCGATTCGATCTTCACCGACAGCTACCGGCGCTTCGTCGGGGTCGATCTCCCGCCGGGCGACTACGCCTCGACCCGCGACCTGTTCGGGACGGTGCCGCTCTACTATCCGGCTTACCTCTACGCGAACATGTTCGCGGCGCAGCTGCGCGAGGCGATGCGGAAGGAATTCGGGACCGATGACCTGAGCCGGGAGCCGCGGGTCGCCGGATGGCTCACCCGCAACTTCTATGGCCCGGGGCAGAGCATTCCGTGGATGGACAAGGTGCGGCGCGCCACCGGGCGTCCGCTCGACTCGCG
>DATCWW010000538.1:0-9689 GCA_036566145.1 Gemmatimonadales bacterium | reverse complement strand
ATGCGGCTGGCGTGGGCGCGGTGCGCCCCGCCGAGCTGGGGAGCGCGAGACCGGCCGCGGACGCCGGGTGAGCTTCAGCAGGCGGTCACCGGACCCGAGGCCACGACTTCGAAATCGCTGCCGTGCACCGGCGCCTGCCGGAGCTGGTCCAGCGCATCGGCCCAGGCCGGATCCGAGGTGCCGGTGATGTACCAGGCGCTGCCCTGGTCGGCCAGGATGAGGCCGTAGCGTTTCATGGCCGTGAGCAGCACCAGGGCGTCGCCGGTGTAGCCGGAGAGGTCGAAGCCCGCGCTGAGTCGCACCCGGGTGCCATACGGCGGCAGGGCGGCGTCCCCATACTGTCCGCAGTGGCTCGCCGGCGCGACGTAGGCCCGGCGCACCTGCGGGATCGTATAGCGGAGCGCATGGTGCAGCCGGTCGGCGGCCACTTCGTCGTGCTTGAGCAGCCCGGGCAGAATCGGCAGGCCGGCGGCGTCGGCGGAGGTCCAGCCGGCCGGGCGGGTGTGATTGGCGGTGAGGGGCCAGATCGCCGACGAGCTGACCCGGAACCCGTCACCGTCACGCACGGTGTTGTACAGCTCGTAGAGCATGCAGTCGCCCTGGCGCACGACCAGCAGGTGGCGATCGCCCGATGACGGGTTCGGCTCCGCCGTGCTCCCGCCTTCGATCGCGGCATCGAGCGGGATCGGCATCGGTCCGGGGTCGCTTTCGTCGGAATAGTCCACCCCGTCGGTCCCGTACCGGATGGGCACCAGCGGTTGGCTGGCCGGGACCACGGTGTAGGGGATGCCGTAGTACTCCTCGTCGGTTCCCAGGTCGAGGTGGAGCGCGTGATCCGGCAGCATCTGGCCGATCAGAGCCGAGGAATTCGGGTGCACCGGATCGCCGCTCACGTCGCGATTCCAGGCGTTGTCGGCCGGGAAGACCTGGCAGCCGCCCACGGACGGAAGCGGGCCCGCGGGCCCCGGAGTGATCGGCGGGTCGCCGCCGGGCTGATCCGGGCCGGCGCTCCGATCACTGCAGGCTGCAAGGGCGGCGAGGCACAGCACCACGAGCTGCCGGCGCATGGGAGGGCTCCAGGGCGAGGTGATGCCCGGGGAGCAAGTTCCATGCGCCCCGGCACTCCAAGCGCTGCATGGTCCTGCAGCCGGGTAGCGCTGCTCGGACGAACGACGTAGCATCAGCTTCTGCCCTCGGGAGATCGGAGATGGAAACGCTGCGGCTGGCCGAGCAGGTCGAAGGCGCGCTGTCGGGTCCGGCCTGGCATGGGGCTTCGCTGGAGGAGAACCTGCGCGGGCTCTCCCCCGAGCAGGCGGCCGCGCGCCCGGTGCCCGGGGCGCACTCCATCTGGGAGCTGGTTCTTCATATCACGGCCTGGGCCGGCGAAGTCACTCGTCGCCTGGCCGGCGCGGAGCCCGGCGTGCCGGCGGAGGGCGACTGGCCGGCCGTCGGCGCGGTGTCGCCCGGATCCTGGAGCGAGGCACTCGAGCGTCTCCGTAAGGCCCACGCCGCCCTGGTCGACGCGGTTCGCCGCCACCCGGCCGAGCGCTGGACCCGGCGTGTCGGAGGCGAGCGCGATGCGCCGCTTGGCACCGGCGTGACGTACGCCGAAATGGTGCAGGGGCTGCTGCAGCACGATGCGTATCACGGCGGACAGATCGGACTGCTCCGGAAGGCGCTGGGCGCTCCGCCCGCCGCCTGACTCCTTTTCAGGAGAACCATCATGGACCAGCACGAGCCCCGACCCCGAAACACCCGGGAGTTCCTGGTGCGGTGGAACGCCGCCACGGAGGAGCACCTGGTACAGAAGGCTGCGACCGCCCTGGCTCACCTCGCGCCGGGCGGCATCTCGGAAGCGCAGGCCGCCGCGCTGGCTCCCGTCCTGGTGCGCGCGCTGCAAGTCGCGGCGGCGCCCGACGGCGGCGCCCATGTCGGCGTGCACTACCTCGAGGAACTGGTGGACGGCGGGGGCGAGTGACGCTTCGCCTGGAGGACCGCCCCCTTCGGGGGCTGCTCCCGCTTCTCCTTCTCGGGCTCCTCAGCTGCGGCTCGTCGGGACCGCCCGACCTGGGCGAGAGCCTGTCGGTCCTCTTCATCGGCAACAGTCTGACTTATACCGAGAACCTTCCCTCGCTGGTCGAAGGGCTCGGCCGTGCTGCCGATCTGGACCGGGTGCGGGTGGCCTCCGTGGCGAAGCCGGACTACAGCCTGGAAGACCACTGGAACGATGGTGAGGCGCTCGACTCGATCGACCAGGGCGGCTGGGATGCCGTGGTGCTGCAGCAGGGCCCCTCGTCGCTTCCCGCAAGCCAGACCCATCTGCTGGAGTGGACCGGCCGGTTCTCCGAGCGGATCCGGGCGGCCGGCGGCCGCCCCGCCGTG
Source organism: Gemmatimonadales bacterium (assembly GCA_036566145.1). GTDB lineage: Bacteria > Gemmatimonadota > Gemmatimonadetes > Gemmatimonadales > GWC2-71-9 > CAVVWJ01. The sequence goes on along the minus strand of DATCWW010000538.1, from coordinate 7,307 downwards.
TACCTGGTCTGGCCCCCGGCCGACGGAAACTGGAACGGCGTGGTGGCCGCGTACACGGCCGCGGCGGAGGGCAGCGATGCCGTGCTCCTGCCGGCGGGCCGAGCCTGGCAGGCGGTCCTCGGCGCGCATCCCGAGGTCGATCTGTATGGCCCCGACCATTTCCATCCCACGAGGGCCGGCGCCTATCTGGCGGCCCTGGTCATCTTCGGCGGCCTGGCTGACCGGACCACGGTGGGTCTCACGCAGCATCGGCCGATCGACGGCCTGTCGGACCAGACGGTGAGCGTCCTGGAGCGCGCCGCGGACGAGGCGAATCGGACCTACGGGCGACAGTGATTCGGCGCGCGGCCTCTTGCCGCGCGGCCGGAGCCAGGCTTTCATCCAAGCCGTCCAACCGCCCGACTCCACCCTTCGAGGTCCGGATGCGCAACCTGTTCGTGCTGCTCGCCCTGCTCGGCCTGGCCGGCATCGTCCTCGGCGTGCTCGCCATGGTGCACGGTGCCGCTGGGCCCCATGGGATCCCATTCCGATTCGAGAACTACGGCGGCCCCGGCTCGATCATCGCGGGGCTCATCATGCTGGCGGCGAGTCTCTACCTCCGCGCGGCCTGGCCCGACCGCCGCTAACCTCTTCCCCGGGACCCGATGCCACTCCTGCAAACGGTCCTCGACGCCCTGGAGCAGATCAGGGCCCATCATCGCCGCCGGCTGCCGTTCCTCGCCCCGGCGCTGGAGCGGCGGCGTCCCCGGATCCAGATGGAGGATTATGCCGCGCGGCACTCGATCGAGCACACGCTCGACCGCAAGGCCGAGCTCCGGCGCTTGGTGCCGTTCCGCGCCGACGCCGCGGCCCGCTACCACCAGCTGCTCACCTTCGAGCTGACCGGCCTGAAGGAGCTCATCACCGTGCTGCAGTCCACCTCCGGTGGACGCGAGCTGCAGGACTGCCTGGCCGAGAACCAGGCCGAGATCGAGCGGCTGGAGATCGAGGTCGCCTGGTGCGCCGGATACCTGCACCCCGCGACCGAGCCGCCGACGCAGTGAGGCGCCAGCTCGGGCTCCTGATCGGCCTGGTGATTGGGGTGGACGCGATCTTCTTCGGGATCTACAGGCTGGCGGACCTCGGCCGGTCGGGGCCGCCGGTCAAGCTCGGATTCACCGTGCTCTGGACGCTGGCGACGCTGGCCGTGGTGCTGCCCCGGCTTACCCGGATCCGCGAGCTCCGTCGCGGCCGGTGAGCCTGGCGGCCGCGGCCCGCGGCTCCACTGGTCCCAGACCTCCCGCCACACGACAAACGCCGGCTGTCCCAGGGCGGTGGGATGCTTGCCGCCCAGGGGCCAGCTCGACACGGCGCGAGCGGGGTGCGCGACCAGCTGACTTGGCTCACACCTCCAGGCGGCGCGCCCAGCCATGTGATGCGCGTCACGTGCGGCCCGCGGGGGTTTTCGCCCGAAACGGATCGCGCTACAATGGGTTCCATGGACTCGCGACGCGTCGCCGAGCGCGTCCCCGACGCGGACCCTCCCAGTCTGGTCGTCCGCGGTGTCACTCCGGCCGTCGACGCCGGCCGCTACGCGGTCAAGCGACTGGTCGGTGACGAGTTGCGGGTGGGCGCCGACATCTTCAAGGACGGGCACGACGCGCTGGCGGCGCGAGTCCTCGTCTGGCCGCCCGGCGAGCGCCGCCCCGCGAGTGTCCCGCTCTCCTACGTCTTCGACGACGATCGCTGGTACGGCACGATCCCGCTCGACCGGCCGGGCGAATGGCGGTTCACGGTCGAGGCCTGGATCGACCGGTTCGCGAGCTGGCGGAACGAGCTGGAGAAGAAGGTCGCGGCGGCGCAGGGCGTCGGGTCCGAGCTGATCGAAGGGGCCGAGCTGGTGCGCACGGCCGAGCCCCACGCCCGTGGCGCCGACCACGCCCGGCTCCTGGAGTACGCCGCCGTCCTGGGCGACGCCGGCGCCGATCCGACGGCGCGGGTGGGCGCCGCGCTCTCCCCCGATCTCCTCGCTCTGATGGCGGTCTACGCGCCGCTCGAAGGCTTGACCCGGGCCGACGGGGAGTTCCGGGTCCGGGCGGACCGACGTGCCGCGGGCGTGGCGGCCTGGTACGAATTCTTCCCCCGATCGGCCACCGCCGACCCTCGCCGGCACGGCACCTTCGCCGATGCCGCCCGCGCCCTCCCGCGCATCGCGGCGCTGGGCTTCGACGTCGTGTACCTGCCCCCGATCCATCCGATCGGCCGGACCCACCGCAAGGGTCGCAACAACGCGCTGGTCGCGGGGCCCGACGATCCGGGGAGTCCCTGGGCGATCGGGAACGAGGCCGGCGGCCACGACGCGGTCAATCCGGCGCTCGGAACGCTGGACGACTTCCGCCGGTTCGTGGCGGCGGCGAAGGCCCTCGGCCTCGAGGTGGCGCTCGACTACGCCCTGCAGTGCTCGCCCGATCACCCCTGGGTCCGGGAGCATCCGGAGTGGTTCTTCATCCGCCCCGACGGCACCATCAAGTACGCCGAGAACCCGCCCAAGAAGTACGAGGACATCTACCCGCTCAACTTCTGGTGCGACGACCGGGAGGCACTCTGGGATGCCTGCCGGGACATCTTTCGGTTCTGGATCGGCCACGGGGTCCGCTCCTTCCGGGTGGACAACCCGCATACAAAGCCGTTCGCCTTCTGGGAGTGGGTCATCGCCGACGTGCAGCGGGAGTCTCCCGACGTGGTCTTCCTGGCCGAGGCGTTCACCCGGCCCAAGCGGATGCAGACGCTGGCCAAGCTCGGGTTCACGCAGTCGTACACCTATTTCACCTGGCGCAACGGCGCCGCCGAGCTCGCCGAGTACGTCGCCGAGCTGGCCGCGCCGGATACCGTGGACTACTTCCGGGGGAACTTCTTCACCAACACGCCGGACATTCTTCACGAGTTCCTGCAGGAGGGCGGCCCGCCGGCCTTTCGAATCCGGCTCCTGCTCGCCGGCACGCTCTCCCCGCTGTACGGGATCTACAGCGGGTTCGAGCTGTTCGAGGGCACCCCGATGCGCGCGGGGAGCGAGGAGTATCTCGATTCCGAGAAGTACCAGCTCCGGGTGCGCGACTGGTCGGCGGCGGAGGGGCTCGACGAGGAGATCACCCGGCTCAACCGGGTCCGGCGGGAGGAGCCGGCGCTGCAGCGGATGGACAACGTCAGCTTCCACCCGGCCGGCCATCCGGATGTGCTGTGTTACCTCAAGGCGGCCTGGCAGCGAGACCTGCTCTGCGCCGTCTCGGTGAACCCTGGTGAGCCGGTCGAGACGGAGCTCGAAGTCCCGCTGGGCCGCCTGGGACTCGAGGCCGGCGACCGCTATGTGGTGGAGGACCTGCTGACCGGCGAGCGGCGGCAGTGGTGCGGGGAACGCCAGCCCGTCCGGTTCGACCCGGCGGAGCGGGTCGGCTATGTCTGGCGGGTCGTGGGACGTGAAGGGGTGGGGGCGCCATGAGCGACGACGCCGGCTGGTACCGGGACGCTATCATCTACCAGCTGCACATCCGGGCCTATCGCGACAGCGATGGGGACGGGATCGGTGATTTCGCCGGCCTGACCGAAAAGCTCGACTACCTCCAGGACCTCGGCGTCACGGCGGTGTGGCTGCTGCCGTTCTATCCCAGCCCGCTCCGGGACGACGGCTACGACATCGCCGATTACGACGACGTCAACCCGTCCTATGGCAGCCTGCAGGACTTCAAGGTCTTTCTTCGCGAGGCCCACCGGCGCGGGCTCAAGGTGATCACCGAGCTGGTCATCAACCACACCTCCGACCAGCACCCATGGTTCCAGCGGGCCCGGCGGGCGCGCCCGGGGTCGCGGGCGCGGAACTTCTACGTCTGGAGCGACAACCCGGACCGCTACCCCGAGGCCCGGATCATCTTCAAGGACTTCGAGCGCTCCAACTGGACCTGGGACGCCGAGGCGGGGGCCTACTACTGGCACCGGTTCTACTCCCATCAGCCCGATCTCAACTTCGACAACCCCAACGTCCACAAGGCGGTGTTCGCCGCCCTCGATTTCTGGCTGCGGCTCGGGGTGGACGGGCTCCGGCTGGACGCGGTCCCGTACCTGTACGAGCGGGAAGGGACCAACTGCGAGAACCTGCCCGAGACCCATGCCTTCCTCAAGGAGCTCCGCCGCCGGCTGGACGAGAAGTTCGCGAACCGGATGCTCCTCGCCGAGGCGAATCAGTGGCCGGAGGACGCGGTCGCCTATTTCGGCGTCGGCGACGAGTGCCACATGGCGTTTCACTTCCCGGTGATGCCCCGGCTGTTCATGGCGGTCCAGATGGAGGATCGCTTCCCCGTCCTGGACATCCTGCAGCAGACCCCGGCGATTCCCGAGGGGTGCCAGTGGGCCATCTTCCTCCGCAACCACGACGAGCTCACCCTCGAGATGGTCACGGACGAGGACCGCGACTACATGTACCGGATGTACGCCTCGGACCCGCAGGCCCGGATCAACCTCGGCATCCGCCGGCGGCTGGCGCCGTTGATGGGGAACAACCGGCGGCGCATCGAGCTGATGAACGCACTGCTCTTCTCCCTGCCGGGCACGCCGATCGTGTACTACGGCGACGAGATCGGCATGGGCGACAACATCTACCTCGGCGACCGGAACGGCGTACGCACGCCGATGCAATGGAGCCCGGACCGCAACGCCGGCTTCTCCCTCGCCAACCCGCAGCGCCTGTACTCCCCGGTCAACATCGACCCGGAGTACCACTACGAGGCGCTCAACGTCGAGTCGCAGCAGAACAATCCCCACTCGCTGCTGTGGTGGATGAAGCACCTGATCGGCCTCCGGAAGCGCCACCGGGCGTTCGGCCGGGGCACGCTCCGCTTCCTCTCGCCGGAGAACCCGCGGGTGCTCGCCTTCGTGCGGCAGTGGCAGGACGAGCGGATCCTGGTGGTGGCGAATCTGTCGCGCTTTGCCCAGGCGGCGGAGCTCGACCTGGCCGAGTTCGAGGGCACCGTGCCGGTCGAGATGTTCGGGCGCACGCCGTTCCCCCGGATCGGCACCACGCCGTATTCCATCACCCTGGGCCAGCACGCCTTCTATTGGTTCCTGCTGCCGGCGGCGGAGGGGATCACCCGCGAGGTGACCCAGGAGTGGCGGGCACCCATGGTGGCGCTCCGGGGCGGGTGGCAGGAGCTGGTCACCGGCGTGGAGCAGGACCGCCTCGAGGCGGTGCTCCCGGCGTACCTCCGCCGCCGCCGCTGGTTCCGCGGCAAGGCGCGGGAGATCGTCTCGGTGACCGTCGGCCGGACCCTGCCGATTCCGCTGGGCGAGCGCGAGATCGTGCTCGCGATCGTGGACGTGAGCTACCTGGACGGGGACGCCGAGCATTACGTTCTGCCGGTGGGCCACGCCGCGGGCACCGAGGCGGCCGACCTGCTCCGCCAGGCCCCCGACACGGTGCTGATGAATCTGCCGCACGGCCAGATCCTGTACGACGCCACCGCGGACGAGAAGTTCGTCAACGCGCTGGTGGACGGGATGGGCCGGCGGCGGCGCTGGCGCAGTGCCGGCGCCGAGCTGGTGGCCTCCCGGACCCAGGCGTTCGGCGCGCTGGAGGACCAGATCGGCGATTTCCGCGTGAGTCCCCTCCGGGCGGAGCAGACCAACAGCTCGGTCAACCTGGGCGATCGCTTGCTGCTCAAGTTCTTCCGCAAGGCCGAGCCGGGGGTCAACCCCGACCTGGAGATCGGGCGCTTCCTCACCGAGCAGACCGGATTCCGGCGGATCCCGCTGCTCGCGGGCGGGCTCGAGCTCCGCTCCCGCAACCGCGAGCCGATCACGATCGGCGTGCTGCACCAGTTCGTCGCCGGCGAGGGCGATGCCTGGCGCCTGGCGTTGAACGCCCTGGGCCAGTACTTCGAGCGGGCCCTCGTCGCCTCGGCGCCCCCGAGCGAGGCGGAGCTCGCGCCGGTCGGACTGCCGGACCTCGCGGTGCAGGAGCCGCCGGCCCGCATCGAGGAGCTCACCGGACCGTTCCTGGCGCAGGTCCGGCTCCTGGGCCAGCGCACCGCGGAGCTGCACGTGGCGCTCGCTTCCTCGGCGGAGCACCCGGCCTTCGCTCCCGAGCCGTTCACCGCGCTGTACCGCCGCTCGCTCTATCAGTCGGCCCGCTCGGCGATCCGGACCACGTTCGACCTGCTGCGTCGCCGGCTGCCGACCGTGGCCGAGCCGCTGCAGCACCAGGCCCGCACCCTGATCGGCATGGAAGACCCGCTGCTTCGCCGGATCCGCACCGTGACGGACCGGAAGCTGGTGGCCACCCGGATCCGGATCCACGGTGACTACCACCTGGGCCAGGTGCTGTACACCGGGCGCGATTTCATCATCCTGGACTTCGAGGGCGAGCCCAGCCGCAGCATCAGCGAGCGCCGGTTCAAGCGCTCGCCGCTCCGCGACGTCGCCGGCATGATCCGGAGCTTCGAGTACGCGGCAGCCTACGGCCTGCTGCAGGGCCCCACCCGGGCGGAGGACGCGCCGGCGCTGGCGCCGTGGGCCCGCCTGTGGCGGCGGTGGGCGTCCGCCCGGTTCCTGCAAGGCTATCTCGGCGTCGCCTCCGGCGCGGGGTTTCTCCCTCCCAATCCGGACGACCTCCGGGCCATGCTGGAGCTCTACCTCATCGACAAGACGGTGTACGAGCTGCGCTACGAGCTCAACAATCGCCCCGATTGGGTGGGAATCCCGCTGCAGGCGCTGCTGCGGCGGGCGGAGCCGGAGGGAGCGCGGATGGTTGGAGCCGCGACGTGAAAGGGACGGCCGCCCGCGACCCCGCCGCCCCCGACCCGACGGAGCTGGCCCAGCTCACCGCCGGCACCCACGCGGACCCGCATCACCTGCTCGGCGCCCATCCGGTGGACGGCGGTGTGGTGATCCGCACCCTGCATCCCGACGCGGTCGCCGCCGAGTGCCTGCTGGAGGACGGCCGAGCCCTCGCGATGGCCCCGCAGGGAAAGAGCGGAGTCTTCGCCGTGGTGCTCGAGGGCCGTACCATGCCGCTCCGGTACCGCTTCCGCTTCCAGTTCGCCGGCGGGGGCTCCTGGGAGCAGGACGACCCGTACCGCTTCCTGCCTTCCGTCGGCGACGTGGACATCTACCTGATCTCCGAGGGAACCCACCGCGCGCTCTGGCGCGTCCTCGGCGCCCATCCGCGCCAGCTCGACGGCGTGGACGGCACCGGCTTCGCCGTCTGGGCTCCGAACGCCCGGGGCGTGAGCGTGGTCGGGGATTTCTGCCGCTGGGACGAGCGCCGCCTGCCGATGCGGCGG
>DATCWW010000492.1:0-8598 GCA_036566145.1 Gemmatimonadales bacterium | reverse complement strand
AGCCATACAGGAAAGTCGAGTCTCGCGCCTCGATGCGGGCGCTCGGCGCGGGGTACGCCACTCGCAGCGCGAGTGGTCCGCGGATCCGGGGCGGCGCCGGAAGCGCCGGGGCCGGCCCCGATCGGGCCGCTTCGGCGGCGGGCCCAGTGGGAACGGGGGACGCCGGCGGGTGAGAAGACGCGCACCCCGCGAGCAGAACGGCGGCGAGGGCGGAGTGGCGAGCCGGACCCATGAGTTGCAAGGTACACGGTGGCTGAGACTTACGCCAAGACAACGTTGACGCTCCCAGAGCCAGTCCGTAGATTCGTCACGCTCCCACGCCAGGACAGGAACTGCTGCAAGGAATCGCCAAGTGACTCTCGCCGTCCCTGCCGGTCAATTGCTCGCAGACGGGTCCGAGGGGTTCGGCGCGGTCGAGGCGCGCGCGTGAGCGCGGGTCCGGTGAAGGTCACGGTCTTCGGCAAGACCGATCTGGGACGCACCCGCGACCACAACGAAGACACCTTCCTGGTCGCGGACCTGAGCAGCGGGAACTCCAGCCTGCTCCCCGAGGTGCGCGAGCACGAGATCGGCCCGCGCGGGTCGCTGTTCATGGTCGCCGACGGAATGGGCGGCGCGGCCGCCGGTGAGCTGGCCAGCGAGATGGCCACCGACCTGATCTATCGTCACCTCTCCACCGCCTGGGCCGACGATGAGGACGCCTCGCCCGAGCGGTTCGCGTTCCGGATGAAGGAAGCGGTCGAGCTGGCCAATCAGCAGATCTACGGCTACGCGCGCGAGCATCCCGAAGTGCGAGGCATGGGCACGACGGTGACGGCCGCCGGCGTCTTTGGCGAGCAGCTGTACCTCACGCAGATCGGCGACAGCCGGGGCTATCTGGTCCGGAACGGCTCGGCGATCCAGCTCACGCGGGACCAGTCGCTGATGCAGCGGCTGGTGGACGCCGGCGAGCTGACTCAGGAAGAGGCCGAGCAGAGCGAGCGGCGCAACATCATCCTCCAGGCCCTCGGTCCCGACCCCCGGGTCAAGGTCGACCTCAGCCACCAGGTGCTGCGCCGCGGGGATACCCTCCTCATATGCTCCGACGGGCTCTCCGGGCTGGTGAAGCGGGAGGAGTTCGCGGACATGGTGGCGGCCCACGCCGACCTCCCCTCGCTCTGCACCTCGCTGATCGATCTGGCCAACGAGCGGGGCGGCCCCGACAACATCACCGTGGTGGCCGCCCGATTCGACGGTGAGGGGTTGCCCGAGCCCGACGGGGCCGAGGACGTGGGCTACCAGGTCTACCAGGTCCCCGGCGGCGATCCGGAGGACACCCTGGCCGAGCCGGTGGTACGACCGCCGGTCGCGCTCCCCGCCGTTGAGGTCGTGGCCGAGCCGCAGCCCGTCCGAGGCCGCGGCCTGCTGATCGCGATCGGCCTCCTGGTCCTCGCCGCCTTGTTGCTGCTGGTGCTCTTCTGACCGGGTCGCGTGGCGTCGGCTGACGTCGAGCCGGGGGCCCCCCGCTCGCCGCTCGCCGTCCGTCTCGGCTGGATCGGGGCCCTCTCCTTCGCTTCCGGCTTCCCGTTCGGCCTGGTCAACGAGACGCTCCCGATCTACCTGCGTACCCACGGCGCGGGCCTGGTCGACGTCAGCATGGTGAGCGCCGCGACCTTCCCCTGGGCCTTCAAGTTTCTCTGGTCTCCGCTGGTCGATCGGCTCGGCACCCGCCGGCAGTGGATCGCCGCGTGCATGGCCGGACTCACGGCACTGATGATGGTGCTGGCGATGGTCGATCTCACCCACCTCGCCGACTGGTTCTGGCCGCTCCTGATTCTCATGGTGGCGCTCTCCGCGACGCAGGACATCGCGATCGATGCCTACACCATCGAAGTCACCACCCATCGGGAGCTCGGGGTGGCGAACTCGGTCCGGAACGCCGCCTACCGGGCCGCCATGTTCATCGCGGGAGGGTTGCTGATCTGGCTGGCCGGCCGCAGTGACTGGCCCAGCGCGTTTCAGGCCGGCGCCGTCGTGCTCGCCGCGCTCACGCTCGGGACCCTGCTCCTGCCGACGGGGGAGCGCTCCGCCGCGCCCCACGAATCGTTGTGGGCGCCGCTCAAGGCGCTGCTCGCGCGACGCGACATCTGGGCGGTCATCCTGTTCGCGCTGCTCTTCAAGCTCGATATCGCGGCCATGGAGCCGATGACCCGGCCGTTCTGGGTGGACCGGGGATTCACCCTCGAGGAGATCGGCGCGGTTCTGACCACCGGTCGGATCCTGGCGACGGTGGCCGGCGCGGTGCTGGGAGGAATTCTGACGACCCGCTGGGGCATCTTCCGGGCGCTGTGGGTGCTCGGCGCGGTGCAAGCGCTCTCGAGCCTGGGTTACGCGGGTGCCGCGGCCGCGGCGCCGTCGAAACCTCTGATTCTGGCCGTGGCGCTGTTCGAGAACTTCGCGGCGGGCCTGGGTACGGCGGCGTTCGTCGCCTTCCTCATGAGCGTCTGCGAGCGGCGCTACGCCGCCACACAGTATGCGGTGCTTTCCGCGCTCCTGGCACTCACCAGGAGCGTGGCCGGCCGGGCCTCGGGCGACCTGGCCGAGGCGTTCGGCTACGCGCACTACTTCCTGCTCACCTTCCTGATGGGGCTGCCTGCGTTCGGGCTACTGCCGTGGGTTCGACGCGCGGGCGACCTGACCCGCTCCTAGCCCAGCCGCGTCCGCAGCCAGCGGGCCACCGCCTCCTGCATCAGCCGCTGCCGGTGCCACGCCAGCAGAATCGGCGCCTCGCTGGGGATCTCGTCCGCCAGGCGAGGATGGCCGAAGAGCACGACCAGGTCCGCGCCGGGTGCAGTGTGCGCCAGCGCGTCGCGGGCCTCCGGACCAAAGCCGGAGCGTCCCTTCCAGGCTCGCGGCTCGGCGAACGCGAGCACCACGCGCGACCCCTCGGTGTACCGGCCGGCCAGCTCAGAGCCGAGCGCGCGGGCCACGTAATCACTCGGGCCGGGCGGGTACGGACCGCCGAGATCGTCGTCGATCACCACCAGGTCCAGCGCCGCCGAGAGGCGGGGTGGCACCCCGCGCAACATCCCTTGATCCAGCAGTGCGTCGGCCAGTGCGTCGGCCGACTCGAAGGGACCGCGGGTCACCGGTGGGGTCGGGGCCACGGCCTGCGCCAGCGCGCGCTCGTAGCGCTCGAGCGACTGCGCCAGGCGATCCCGTGGCAGGGTGCCGGCCCCGACGGCCTGGTCGAGCGCATCGCAGACGCGCCGGGGATCGTTGGGATACAGCAGGATGTCCACGCCGGCCCGGATCGCCTCCAGCGCGGCGTCGCTCTCCCGCCGGCCCACCAGCGCGCCGTCCATGATGAGCGCGTCGGTGACCACCAGTCCATCGAAGCCGAGCCGTCCGCGGAGCTCGCCGAGGATGCGCGGCGAGAGCGTCGCCGGGAGTCCCTCGGGATCGAGCCCGGGGAAGGCCACGTGTGCCGTCATCAGCGAAGCGACACCCGCCTCGACCGCGATCCCGAACGGGACGAGGTCCTCACCCTCGAGGATGTCCCGACGGGCATCCACGACGGGCAGGGTGACGTGGGAGTCCGCCGTGGTGCGGCCGTGTCCCGGGAAGTGCTTGGCGCAGGCCAGTGCGCCGGCGGTCTGGCATCCCTCGACCCAGTTCCGGACCATGGTGGCGACGCGCTGGGGATCGGCCCCGAAGGCGCGGGTCTGGACGATCGGATTTTCGGGAACCACGTCGAGATCGGCCACCGGCGCGAACACCCAGTTGATCCCGACGGCGCGGGCCTCGCGCGCGGTGACCGACGCCACCCAGCGCACCGCGGCCGCGTTGTCCAGGGCGGCGAGGGCGAGCGGCGGCGGGAACTCGGTGAGGCCTTCGATCTGCTGGCCCGCGCCCCGCTCCAGGTCGGAGGCGAGGAGCAGCGGGCGTTCGGCGCGCCGCAGGAGGTCGGAGGTGAGCCGGCGGACCGACTCCACGGTGCCGCCGAAGATGATGAACCCCCCGACGCCGAGGTCGAGCGCTTCGGCGATGGCTCCGGCCTCGTGGGCGAAGCCGCTCCCGGGGCGGGCGCGCAGCGCCGGCATGACCAGGCGCGCGGTCGGAAGCGCCGCCGCCTCGCTCATGCGGGCGTGACCATGCCGAGCACCCGGGGGCCGGCGGCGCCGGTCGCGGCAGGGACGTTGCCCGGCTGGCCGTGCAGGGTGAGGTACCCGAGCAGCGCGAAGGCGACCGCCTCCTTCGCGTCGCCGGGGAAGAAGAGATCGTCGAAGCGTCGGAGCGGATTGCGGCCCGGCAGCGCCTCGAGGCGGCGGGTCAGCGCGGCCATGAGGCCCGGGTGGTGGCATCCGCCTCCCGAAGCGACGACCTCCGCTCCGGGCGGGATCCAGCGGCCAACCGCATCGGCAACCGTGCGCGCGGTGAGCTCCACCGCAGTGGCGACGCCGTCGTGGCCGGGCACGCGCGCATGCAGCGCTCGGGCAAACTGGTCGCCGAAGCGCTCCCGGCCGGTGCTCTTCGGAGGCGGCGCGGCGAAGAACGGATCCGCCAGGAGCTGGGCCAGCGCCTCCTCGTCCACCGTTCCCTGCTCCGCCAGTCGGCCATCCCGATCGTAGGAGCGCCGCCGGTCCACCAGGCGGGCCACGCCGTCGATCACCGCCACGCCGGGGCCGGTGTCGAAGGCGAGCACCCCTTCGTCCTGCGCGCGGCGCGGCACGTAGGTGACGTTGGCCATCCCGCCCAGATTGAGCAGAACGCGGTCATGGTCGTGCGCCGCGAAGAGCAGCAGGTCCGCCATGGGGACCAACGGGGCGCCCTGGCCTCCGGCCGCGACGTCCCGGGTCCGGAAGCCGCTCACGACCCGGACGCCGAACCGCTCGGCCAGCACGGCGGGCTCGCCCAGCTGCCAGGTGACCGTCGGCGGCTCGTGCCAGATGGTCTGTCCGGGAAAGGCGATCAGGTCGAGCGCCGACGCCGGCGTCCGGGTCTGGGCCAGGAGAAACTGCACTGCGTCCGCGGCCCACTCGGCGAGCCGGACGTGGAGCCGGGCCAGCGCGGCCGGTCCGGTCCGGGTGTCGGGATCGAGCGCCTCCCGGATCTGGGCACGCTCGCCGTCGGTGTAGGGACGGATCAGGTGATCGAGCAGGGCCGCGTGGGTGGGGCCGTCGATCCGGACCAGGGCCGCGTCGATTCCGTCGAGCGAGGTGCCCGACATGAGACCGACCGCGAGCGTGGGACGCTCGCTCACGCGCCGCGCACGGGCGGCGGATCGCCCACGATGCTGCGGAGGCGGCCCTGGTGCTCGGCGAGGAGCCGGTCGGCCTCGTCCCCGCTCACGCCGCGGCGGGCCATGACGATCGCGGTCTTGACCCGCCCGCCCGCGGCGTCCAGGACGGCACGCGCGTCGTCCCGAGGAAGGCCGGTGGTCTCCATCACGATCCGCTGGCTCCGGTCGACCAGCTTGTCGTTCCAGGCGCGGAGATCGACCATCAGGTTGCCGTAGGTCTTGCCGATCCGGATCATCGCCCCGGTGGTCAGGGTGTTGAGCACCAGCTTGGTGGCCGTGCCGGCCTTCATCCGGGTCGAGCCGGTGACCACCTCCGGTCCGACCTTCACCACGATGCACACGTCGCAGGTCTCCTGGAGCAATGCCGGCGGCTCGGCGCAGGTGACCAGGACGCTACGAGCGCCGAGTGTCTGCGCCCGGGAGAGCGCGGCACGCACGAACGGGGTGGTTCCGCTCGCCGCGATGCCGACGACCACATCGTGGGGCCCCAGTCGCCGGGCGTCGATCTCGCCGATCCCGGCGTTGACGTCGTCCTCCGCGCCCTCCACCGAGCGCACCAGGGCCGGGTAGCCTCCCGCGATCACCCCCAGCACCATCTCCGGCGGCGTCCCGAAGGTCGGGGGGCACTCGGCGGCGTCGAGCACGCCGAGGCGGCCGCTGGTGCCGGCCCCGACGTAGACCAGCCGCCCGCCGGCGCGGAACGCGGCCTCGACCAGGTCGATGGCGCGGGCGATTTCTTGGCGGACGCGAGCCACCGCCGAGGGGACGCCGGCGTCCTCGGCACCGATGAGATCGACGATCTCGAGTGACGAGGCAGTGTCGATAGTGGCGCTGCGGGGGTTCCGCCGCTCGGTCAGCCGTGCGTCGAGGAAGTCGTCAGCCACGCGAGCTAGGGATGAGTGGGTCAGGGGTCGGGCTCGGGCTAAATTAGACCGCGACCACGGCCCGGGGCAACTCCGGGGCGCTTCTCCTACACCGGGATCTTCATGCGCGTTCCGCTCGCCCCCTTCGTGCTGCCATTGTGGCTCGCCGCTGCCGCCTGTGCGACCTCGAGCCCGACTCCCCTCGCCGGGATCGCGCCCGCCTGGAAATACGACAGCGCCCGGGTGGCGACCGGCGGCTCGGCCATGGTGGTGTCGGGTCATCCGCTCGCCAGCGCGGTCGGTCGCGACATCCTGCGCCAGGGAGGCAACGCGGCAGATGCCGCCGTGGCGGTGGGATTTGCCCTGGCGGTGGTGCATCCTGAAGCCGGCAACCTTGGCGGCGGCGGCTTCCTGGTGGCGCGAACCCACGATGGCCAGGTACGTACCCTCGACTACCGCGAGACGGCTCCGGCCGCCGCGACGCGCGACATGTTCGCCGATGCGACCGGCGAGTCAGCCGACCGGAGCATCACCGGGCACCTCTCCGCCGGCGTTCCGGGAAGCGTGGCGGGCCTGGTGGAGGCGCAGGCGCGGCTGGGCCGTCTCTCTCTCCCGCAGGTCATCGCGCCGGCCATTCGGTTGGCGCGTGACGGGTTCACCGTGGATGAGTACCGGAGCCAATCGATCGCGGGCGACAGCGAGCGGCTCGGCGGCTTTCCCGCCTCGCGAGCGGCCTTCCTGCCTGGCGGCCGTCCGCCCGAGGTGGGAAGCGTGCTGCGCCAGCCCGACCTGGCGACCACCCTCGAGGCGGTGCGGGACCGCGGCGCAGACGGGTTCTATGCCGGGCCCGTGGCGGACCTCATCGTGGCGGAGATGCAGCGCGGCGGCGGCCTGATCACCCACGACGACCTCAGGCGCTACCGGCCCATCTGGCGGGACCCGGTCCGGGTCAACTACGCCGGATATACCATCATCAGCATGCCGCCCGCCTCGTCCGGCGGCGTAACCATGGGCGAGATCCTCAACATCATGGAAGGGTTCCGTCCGCTTCCTCCGTTCGGCTCCCCCAGGCTGCTGCACCTCGAAGCCGAGGCCATGCGCCGGGCCTTCACCGACCGGAACACCCGGTTGGGGGATCCGGCCTTCGTCTCCAACCCGATCGGTCAGCTGCTCTCGAAGGAATACGCGGCCGCGCTCCGCAGCGAGATCGGGCCGCGGGCGTCGGTGACGCCCGCGTTCCAGCCGACCACGCGGTCCGGCAGCTCGACCACCCACTATTCGGTGGTGGACGCGGAGGGGAACGCGGTCAGCTGTACCACGACGCTCAACAACAGCTACGGCAGCGCGGTGACCGTCACCGGGGCCGGCTTCCTGCTGAACGACGAGATGGACGACTTTACGACCGTTCCGGGCAAGCCGAACCTCTACGGACTGGTGCAGGGCGAGGCGAACGCGATCGCCCCCGGGAAACGGATGCTCTCGGCCATGACCCCCACGCTGGTGCTCGACCCGGCGGGGCGGCTCTTTCTCGTTCTGGGCACGCCCGGCGGTCCGCGCATCATCACCATGGTGTATCACGTCATCAGCAACGTCCTCGACCATGGGATGCCGCTGCCCGCCGCCGTCAGCGCGCCGCGGCTGCACCATCAGGCCCTGCCTGACCGGATCGAGATCGAGCCGGACGGCTTCCCGCCGGCCACGCTCGACAGCCTGCGCGCCCTGGGACACGCGATCGCCGACGACGACGGCTACTGGGGAGACGTGGAGGCGATCATGCGGACGTCCGACGGGTGGCAGGGGGTGAGCGATCCGCGCCGGGGAGGTGGAGGGGCGGGGTACTGACGGAGCGAAGGGCGAAGGGCGAAAAAAGCGAAGGGGCGCGCGATTCAGACCTCTCGAGCCCCCCTTTTGCCTTTCGCCCTTCGCTTTCGCCTCTTACCCGGCAGCCGTGTACTTCTGGTCCAGCGTCACGGTGATCCCGGTGCCGGCCGGGAGCACCACGTCGCGATCCTTGGTCTCGACCGCGCGCTGCGTTCCCACCGCGCCGCCGATGATGCCGCCGATGACGGCGCCCTTGGTACTGCCGCCGAGAACCCGACCGACGATCGCGCCCGCGGCCGTTCCGGCGCCGACCTTGGCGGCGTCCGTCGCGTCGACGCCGCGGCCCACGAGCTGGGTGTGAACGCCCGAAATCGAGGCGGCGATCGGCTGGGTCTGACCGTTCACCACCACGGACACGGGCTTGAGCGTCAGCGTGCCGGTCGTGTCGCTCTTGCTGTCCGACGGCGCGATCGCGGTGACCTGGAGGGTCACCTTGGAGCCCGCCGGGATCACCGTCCGTCCGGTGGCATCCTTCACGTCCTTGCCCACCGTCGCGGTGACCTGGTCGCCGACCTTGTTCTTGCGGCTATGGATTTCGCCGTCGGTCGTCACGGCGAGCACCGTGCCCGCCGA
>DATCWW010000165.1:0-3582 GCA_036566145.1 Gemmatimonadales bacterium | reverse complement strand
AGGGGCACCGCCGCGAGCCGCGCGCCGAGCTCGTCGGCCGTCGCGGGACGCGCCGCCGGGTCCTTCGCAAGACAGGTGAGGACGAGGGCCTCAAGCTGCGGCGGGATCGGGAGATCGGCGCGCCGGGACGGCGGCTCGGGCTGGGCGTGCACGTGCATCACGATGGTCTCGAGCGGCGTCGCCCCCTCGAACACCAGGGTCCCGGTCAACAGCCAGTAGGCGACGCACCCCACCGCGTAGAGATCGCTCCGGGCGTCCACCCGATCCTCGCCCAGCGCCTGCTCGGGCGCCATGAACGCCGGCGTACCACCCGCGAGCTGCCCGGCGGTCACCAGATCGGCGCCCGGCTCCGGGGCCTGGACGTGCTTCACCAGCCCGAAATCGAGCACCTTCACGACGTCCACCTCTCGGCCGTAGCGGCAGGCGTAGATGTTGGCCGGCTTGATGTCGCGGTGGATCAGGCCGGCCTCGTGCGCCTCGCCCAGCGAATCGCAGACCTGTCGCAGCAGGTGCACCACGCGCTCCGCCGGCACCGGACCGAACCGCCCCACCAGCGCGTGGAGGTCGTACCCGCCGAGCAGCTCCATGACGTGATAGAAGGTGCCGTCGTCCGAGACCCCGAAGTCGTAGAGCTCGATCGTGTGCATGGAGCGCATCATGGCCGTGGCCTGGGCCTCGCGCTCGAACCGGCGCATCAGGAGCCGCCGCGCCTCGGGGTCGTTGGCGCCGAGCACTTCGGGCCGGATCAGCTTGATCGCGGCGGGCCGGGCCAGCAGCCGGTGCTCCGCGCGCCAGACTTCGCCCATGCCGCCCCGGCCGAGCCGCTCCACCAGCCGGTAGCTGCCGAGCTCCCGGGCCTGCCGCACCGCGGCGCCAAGGCGGGACACCACCCGGACTCCGCCATACGCCATGAGCAGGACCACGAGGTAGGGAAACACCAGGTTGACGAAGAACTGGTCGCCGCCGAGCGGGACGTTCATGCCGAGACGGGTATTCAGCGCGTAGCTGGCCGGCACCGTGGCGAGCGACAGGGCGGCGACGATCACCGCCACCCTCGTCGGCGCGGGCACCGCGACGCTGAACAGCATCACCCACACCGCGACCCAGGAGAGCCCGAAGCCACCCGCACCGTATTGCCCGTATACGATCGGCGAGCTGATATGGTGATACTCCGCCGCCGCGATGCCGATGCTGCCCAGGACCTCGAAGACCAGGCCGGCCAGCGTCCGGGCGCGGGTGGAGACCGACGTGAGCCCGGTCATCACCGCCATGACGATGCCGGCGCCGATGGAGCCGGCCGCCGGCAGCCAGAGCTCGGGTAGGCTGAAGTAGATCGCCCGGGATCGCTCGCTGAGCAGCGACGTGAGCGGGCCGGCGAGGAAGTACGCGCCGGCGTAGAGCAGGGCCACGATCCGGAGCCGGCGGAGCGCCTCGACCTGGAGGTCCGGCGGCAGCGTCCACACGCTGGGCGCCGGCCCCGCGGCGGACGGAGCGCCGGGGCCGAAGAACGTCTCCTGCGAGGGCTGGGAGGTAGGCGGAGTCGCCAACGCCGGTCCCTACGCGGCGTCCGGCTCCGGTGACGGCTCCTCCAGCCCCAGCACCGTCACCGCCAGATCGGGCGCCAGCTCCTCGACGTGCCGCAGCCGCTGCTCCATCGCGCGGGTGCGGCGGCCCGTGTCCTCGATGGTGTTGCTCGCGGTGGCGAGCTGGCGGCGGACCCGCTCGAGCACCTCGCCGAACTTTCCGAATTCGCTCTTCACCGCGCCGAGCACCCGCCAGACCTCGCTCGAGCGCCGCTCGATCGCGATGGTGCGGAACCCCATCCGGAGACTGCTGAGGATCGCGGCCAGCGTGGTCGGGCCCGCCACCACCACCCGGCATTCGGCCTGCAGCTCCTGCACCAGCCCCGGCTGCCGCAGCACCTCGGCGTAGAGACCCTCGGTCGGCAGGAACATGATGGCGAAGTCCGTGGTCGCCGGCGGCACCAGATACTTCTCGCCGATCTCACGCGCCGAGCTGCGGACCGCGCGCACCAGAGCCGCGGTAGCCGAGGAGAGCGCCTCGGGATCGGCCCGGTCCGCGGCGTCGAGCAGCCGCTGGTAGTCCTCCTGGGGGAACTTCGCGTCGATCGGGAGGTAGACCGGCTCGCCGTCGGGCTCCCGCCCGGGCAGACGGATCGCGAACTCCACCACCTCGCCCCGCTCGGCGTTGGGCCGATGATTGGCGCAGTACTGGTCCGGGGTGAGGATCTGCTCCAGGATGGCGCCGAGCTGGTATTCGCCCCAGACGCCGCGGGTCTTCACATTGGTCAGCACCCGCTTGAGGTCGCCCACGCCGGACGCGAGCGCCTGCATCTCGCCCAGCCCGCGCTGGACCGCCTCCAGCCGCTCGCTCACCAGCGCGAACGACTCGCCCAGCCGCCGCTCCAGCGTTCCGTGCAGGCGCTCGTCCACCGTCACCCGCATCTCCTCCAGCTTCCGCTCGTTCGCGTCCCTCAACCGGTGGAGCTCTTCCGCCAGCAGCCGCGACTGGCGATCCCCGGCCTCCTGCAGCGAGGCGGTCAGCGCACTCAGCCGGGTCCCGATGGCCTCGAGCTGACGCTGTTGCAGCGCGGTGAGCTGAGTCAGGGCGGCGAGCTGCTCCTGCCGGCCGGCCCGGAGCTCGGCCCGAAGGCCGCGCTCCAGCTCCGGCGCGGATCGTCCCCGAATACGCAGGGCGAGGAGCAGGGTGAGGGCGACCAGAAGCACCACGAGGCCGCCCAGGAGCAGCTCCATCCCGCTCATCCGATCTTGATCCGCTTGCTCATCCCGTGGACGTAGTGCGCCTTGCCGTCCTTCATGTCGGGAACGAAGCAGAGGAGCGCGTAATCTCCGGCAGGGAGATCGACCGGGACGTAGGCCACCGTCCCCGGCATGATCGCCGCGATCCCGCCGTGCAACGTGCCGGGCGCGGGGCCGACCTGGTGCTCGCCCCAGCGGGCGAAGTCCATCGGCGTCTTGTTCGGCCCCAGCCGGACGAACACCAGCTCGTGCGGCTGCTTGGCGGCGTTGGTGACGCGAACCACATGACGGCCCGGGGTGAGCGGCGCCGAAAGCTTGAAGTCGTAATCCACCAGCGTCACCTCGACGTCGGCCGTGGTATCGGCGGTCGAGGCGGCCGCCGCGGTGGCCGGGGTGACCCGGAGCGGGCGCACCATCCCGCGAGCCATGTGCGGTACGCCCGCGGTATCCGGAATGAAGCACACCATCACGTACTCGCCGGCCTCGAGCGGCATCCGGACCTCGGAGGTGCCGCCGACCTCCGGCGGGTTTGGCCCACCGGCGGGCGTGACCCAGGTGGGCATGCCGCCCTTCTGCAGCGCGGCCTGGAAGTCCGCCACGGTCTTGCCCTCGCCCAGCCGGAGAAGCTGCACGTGGTGCGGCGACGGGCCGCGATTGACCAGCTGGACGGTGACCAGGCCGGCGGGGATCTGGTCGGCAGCGTCGAACTTGTAATCGGAGGCGGTGACGGTCAGGATCTCGGGGGTGGCGGCGGCGGGCGTGGCTGGGGGTGCGTCTCTTGGCGGCGCTTCCGCGCGCCGCT
>DATCWW010000431.1:0-3130 GCA_036566145.1 Gemmatimonadales bacterium | reverse complement strand
CGCTCCAGCTGGCCCGCATCGACGACCGGCGGAACAGGCGCCGCGGCGCCGAGCGCAACCGCGCGGAGCGCGTCGCCCACCAACTCGGCCGAATCCCAACGCTCGGCCGGATCCTTCCGGAGGCACCGCATGACCAGCGCTGAGAGCGCCGGCGGGAGGTCGGGACGGCGCCGGGCGATCGGCTCGGGCTCCCGGATGGCGTGGGCGACGAGCAGCGGCCCGAGCGGCAGCCCCACGAACGGCGGCTCGCCGGCGAAGAGCTCGTACGCCATGATCCCGAAGGCATAGATGTCGGCCCGGTGGTCCGCCGCGACGCCAACGTCAGCCTGCTCGGGCGCCACGTAGGCGGGCGTGCCGACGAGCAGCCCGGCCGCGGTAAGGTACGGGCTCGCCTCGGCCTCGATCGGCTTGGCGATGCCGAAGTCCGAGAGAAAGAGCTGGTCCCGGCCGAGGAGGACGTTTTCCGGCTTGACATCGCGGTGCATCACGCCGGAGCGGTGGGCGTATTCGAGCGCGCGGGCGATCTGCTCCAGGATGGCCACCGCCCCGGGTACCGGCAGCGGCCCGTCGCGACGGAGCCGGTCGCGCAGGGTCTCGCCCTCGACGTACGGCATGGTGAACCACAGCAGCCCCGTACCGGCGCCGGAGTCGTACACCGGGAGGATGTGCGGATGCTGCAGACGGGCGGCCACGCGGATCTCGCGTTGGAAGCGTTCGGCACTGAGCGTGGCGGCCATCTCGGGGTGAAGCACCTTGACCGCCACCGGCCGGTCGTGCTTGCGGTCGCGGGCGAGATAGACCGTGGCCATGCCGCCCCGCCCGAGCACGCGGTCGATGGCGTACCGGTCGGTGAGGGCCGCGGCGAGGCGCTCGGGGCCGGCACCGGCGGGGGCCAGATCGATTGCGTTCAAGCCATCTCCTCGGTGTCGTGCATTCGGGCCAGCACCACCAGTCCCGAGATTCCGGTCAGGAGCGCGACGCCGCCTATCGCCCAGGCCATACCGAAGCGATCCGCGAGCGTGCCTGCAAACAGCGCCGCCACCACATACCCGGAATCCCGCCAGAAACGGTACGCCCCCACGGCCGATCCCCGCCAGTCCGGATGAGCCAGGTCGGCGACCGCCGCCAGCAACGTAGGATAGACCATCGCCGTGCCGACGCCGAGCAGGGCGCTGGCGGCGACCCAAGGCCAGAAGCCGCGGGTGAGGGCGATCGCGGCCAGGGCCGCGCCCTGCACCAGCATGCCGGCCGCGATCAGACCCTTCCGACCTCGGCGATCGGAAAGCGCGCCGGTCCAGAGCTGCCCGATACCCCACACGGCGGGGTAGGTGAACGCCAGCACGCCGATCTGCGCCGGGTCGAGGCCGGCGGCCGCGAAGAATAGCGGGAAGACGCCCCAGGCGAGCCCGTCGTTGAGGTTGTTGACCAGGCCGGCCTGGTTCAGCGTTCCGAGACCGCTGGCGTTGGTGGGGAGGGCCCATACCCGTGCTTCGGCCGCGGCATGATGGCGTGTCTCCCGCACGAAGAGCAGCGACAGGGCGAGACCCGCCGCCACGCAGGCGATACCGAGATAGAACGGCTCCGGCCGGAGCCCGTACGCCCGGGCGATGTATCCCGTCCCCAGCGCCGCAAACGCCACCGCCAGGTATCCGGCGAATTCGTTGATCCCCATCGCCAGGCCGCGCTGCCGAGGCCCGACGAGATCGATCTTCATGATGACCGTGGTGGACCAGGCGAGGCCCTGGTTGAGACCCAGGAGCACGTTGGCCGCGATGATCCAGGACCACTCGGGCGCCCAGATCACGAGGAACGGGACCGGGACGCCGAAGAGCCAGCCGGCCAGCAGGATCCGCCTGCGTCCGTAACGGTCGCAGAGCCGCCCGGCGGCGACATTGGTGACCGCCTTGACCAAGCCGAAGGTGCCGACGAAGGACAAGACCGCAGTGGTCCGGGCGAGGCCGAACTCGGACCGGGCGAGGAGGGGCAGGACCGTGCGCTCCAGGCCCGCCATCGCGCCGACGAAGGCATTGACCAGGACCAGCAGCCCGAACTGGCCTCGGTTGGCCCAGAGACCGAGCCTGGGCGGCTCCATCGCGTCGGCTGCCAGGACGCCGAACATGAATCAGGCTACGACGTGCCGGCGGATGCCCAGGTTGGCCGAGCGGATCTCCGCCGCGCGGTCCGGACGGGGCGAGCTCGCGACCACCGGCTCGGTATGGAGGAATTGGCGAAAGATCATGAGGCCCTCGACCCCCGCACGACGGGATACCCTCGCGCACGCCAGCCGGGCACCCCGTCGGTGAGACGCCGGGCCCGATAGCCCCGCCGGCGCAGCAACTGCACCGCGTCCACGGCCATGACGCAATAGGGACCCCGGCAGTAGGCCACGATCTTCTTGCCCCTGGGCAAGGTTGCGGCCCGCGCCGTCAGTTGGTCCACCGGGATGGAAATGGCGCCCGCGATATGCCCGGCTGTGAACTCGTCCGCGGGCCGGACGTCGAGGAGCGTCACGTCCCCGGCGGCGAGCCGGCGCCGCAGCTCGGCCGGGCCGATCGGCTCCATCTCGTCACGCCGCTCGAGATGGGCATCGACCACCTCCCGTACCTCCGAGTAGCGCTGGCGGCCGAGCGACTGCAGGGCCAGGAGGAATTCGGCCACGTATTCGTCCGCCAACCGATAGCGCACGTACACGCCCTCGCGCCGGAAGTCCACCAGGCCGGCCTGGCGAAGGACCCGCAGGTGGGCGCTGGTGTTCTTGATCGCGGTACACGACTGCTCCGCCAGCTGCTCGACGGTCTTCTCCCCCTGGGCGAGGAGGTCGAGAAGCTCGAGGCGCTTGGGTGTGGATACGGCGTGCCCCAGCCGGGCGAACTGGGTGTAGAGCCGGTCCTTGAACTCGCGGTGCTCCATGGCTACCTCATTCTAGTATCCGCTAGAATACTAGACTTTCCCGGCCGGGTCAAGCCAGATTGGCGGCCATGTCAGCCAGCCTCCAGCGCCGAACCCTCAGCGTGCTGTTCCTCACCCAGATCGTCGGCGGCACCGGCTCGGCGCTCGGCGGCGCGGTGGCGGCGCTGCTCGCGGCGGAGCTGGGTGGCGTCGGCATCTCGGGACTGGCCCAGAGCGCCGG
>DATCWW010000424.1:0-6484 GCA_036566145.1 Gemmatimonadales bacterium | reverse complement strand
CGGGCCCTGATACCGCGCCCGGAGACGGAGGGGTTGATCGACCTGCTGCTCGCGAGGCTGCGGACCGGCCGGGTGGCGGACGTGGGTACGGGTTCGGGGTGCCTCGCCCTGAGCCTGGCGACCGAAGGCGACTTCGGCCCGGTGGTCGCGATCGACCTCTCCAAGGAGGCGATCGCGCTGGCCGAGGAGAACCGGCGCGAGGTCGGCGCGGCCGTGCACCTCGTGCTCGGCGATCTCTGCGCGCCGTTGGACGACGCCAGTCTGGACGCGCTGGTCTCCAACCCTCCCTATCTTACCTCTGCGGAATACGCCGCCCTGGACTCTTCGGTGCGGCAATGGGAGCCGGGGTCGGCGCTGGAGAGCGGCGCGGACGGCATGGCGGCCACCGGCCGTCTGCTCGCGGAGGGGCGGCGGGTCGTCAGGCCGGGCGGGTGGATCGCGCTCGAGGTCGACTGCACCCGGGCGACGGTGGCGGCGGCGCGGGCCCGGGAGCTGGGCTGGAGTGACGTGGTGGTCGAGACGGACCTATTCGGCCGCGAGCGATACCTGCTCGCGCGGAGGAGCGCGGCAACGTGATTTGGGACAAGGCGCAGGACCTGGGCCGACTCATCGGCCAATCGTCGGAGTACCAGGCGCTGCGGCGGGCGGAGACGACGCTGCGCGAGGACAAGGACACCGTCGCCAAGCTGGAACAGATCCAGACCCTGGCCCGCCAGGTGGACCAGCTCGTCTCTCAGGGCCAGATGCCCGACCAGGCGACCGCGGAGGCCTACGAGAACGCGGTGCGCGATCTCGAGGTGAGCCCGGTGGGGCAGTCGTACGTCACCGCGCGGGCGAATTTCGAGAAGCTGATGGCCAAGGTGAATCAGCAGATCAGCGAAGGGATGGAGAAGGGCGCGACCAGCAGCATCATCACGCTGGGATGACCGCGGGGCTCTTCATCGTTCTCGAAGGCCCCGACGGCTCCGGCAAGTCGACGCTGCTGCGCCCGCTGGTCGAGCGGATGCGCGAGGCGGGGGTGGACCCGGTCGTCGTCCGTGAGCCGGGCGGAACCCCGGCAGCCGAGATGGCCCGCAAGGCTGTGCTCGATCCCGAGCACCATCTGTCTCCTATGGCGGAGCTGTTCTTCTACCTGGCCGCGCGGTCGGACCTGGTCCGGACCATCATCCGGCCGGCGCTGGAGCAAGGCCGGGTAGTGCTCTCCGACCGGTTCGCCCTCACCACCGAGGCCTACCAGATGGCCGGTCGCGGGCTTCCGCCGGACGTGGTACTCCCGGCCAACCGGGCGGCGGCGGACGGCCTCGTCCCCGACCTGACCCTGATTCTGGACCTGCCGGCCGACCTCGGTCGGGCCCGGCAGGAAGCGGCCGGCAAGCGGCTCGATCGGCTGGAGCGGGAGAGTCCGGAATTCCACCGGCGTGTGGTCGAGTTCTATCTCGCCGTCCGAGGTTCCGGGGTGCGACATCTGGATGCATGTCTTCCCCCGGACCGCCTCTTGCAGGCGGCGTGGCGGGAAGTGGTTGCCCTCGCCCCCCAAAGATTTCACCCGGCAACCAGTTAACTTGAACGAGGGGCTCCCGGCTGCCGGCCGGGGCCGGTCATTCTGCAGGAGCGGAGGCGGGCATGAGGCAACGCTGGGGTGTCATCGCACTGGTCTCGGTGATCTCGTTCTTGAGTGGGGGCTGGCTGCTCCAGCGGGGCACCGGCGGCGCCAACGTGTACCAGCAGGCCCGGCTGTTCGACGACGTCCTGGGCCATGTCAGCGCCTACTACGTGGACTCGCTGGGCGAGACCGATCTCTACGAGAAGGCCACGAACGGCATGCTGGAGCAGCTCAAGGACCCCTATTCGGTCCTGCTCACCGGCGACGACTACAAGGCGCTCACCGAGCAGACCTCGGGGAACTACGCCGGCCTGGGCATCCAGATCGACGTGCGCGACGGCTGGATCACGGTGGTGGCGCCACTGCCCGAGACGCCCGCCGAGCGGGCCGGGGTGCAGACGGGCGACCAGATCATCGAGGTGGACGGCAAGTCCACCGAGGGCTGGAAGAACGACGAGGCGGTCAAGGCCCTGCGCGGCGAATCGGGGAGCAAGGTGTCCATCACGGTCCGGCGCTCCGGGATTCCCGACCCCATCAAGTTCAATCTCGTCCGGGCCTCGATTCACATCCGCAGCGTGCCGCCCGGCACCATGTTCGACGGCGGCGTCGGCTACATCTCCCTCAACCCCGTGAGCGAGACCTCGGCGACGGAGCTCAAGCAGGAGATCACCTCGCTCAAGGGCAAGGGGATGAAGTCCCTCGTCCTCGATCTCCGGCTCAATCCCGGCGGCCTGCTCGATCAGGGTGTGGAGGTCGCGGACCTGTTCCTCGACACCAAGCAGGAGATCGTCGCCACCCGCGGCCGGGCCCGGGGCTCCACCAAGCAGTTCTACGATGACGCCAAGCAGACCTGGCCCGACCTCCCCATCGTGGTCCTGGTGAACGACGGGACCGCGAGCGCCGCGGAGATCATCGCGGGCGCCCTCCAGGACCACGACCGGGCGGTCGTGATCGGAACGCCGACGTTCGGCAAGGGTCTGGTCCAGACGCTCTTCCCTCTGGGCGAGGGCGTCGCGCTCAAGCTCACGACCGCGCGGTGGTACACCCCGAGCGGCCGGACGATCCAGCGGGCGGCGCACGACGAGCTGGATCAGGCGGAGCAGGCCGCCGCCGAGGCCACCACCGATACGATGCCTCGGGAGAACAACACGGAGGCGACCGATTCGGCCATCCGCTCGCGGCCGGTCTTCCACACCGATGCCGGCCGCGTCGTGCGCGGCGGCGGCGGGATCGTGCCGGACATCGTGATCCGGGCCGATACGCTGACGGACGGTGAGCGGGAGTTCGCCAAGGACCTTGGCACCGACTTGCCGCTCTACCGCGACGTGCTGACCAATCTCGCGCTCGAGTACAAGACCAAGCACTCGGTGACCTCGGAGCGGTTCACGGTCACCCCCGAGATGCGGCAGCAGGTCTACCAGGGGCTGACCGCCAAGGGCGTGAAGATGAAACCGGAGGTATTCGCCGGCGGCGGCCGTCTGGTGGACGACCAGCTCGGCTACGAGATCGCCCGCTATGTCTTCGGCCGGCCGGCCGAGTTCCGGCGTCGCGCCGCCGATCAGCGAGACATGCAGACGGCGCTGCAGCTGCTCCGCCGGGCCCAGAGCCCCAAAGACCTGCTCGGCCTGGCCATGGCGACCCACAACGCGCCATCGAGGAACTGACCGGGCCCGCTCTTCCGCTGGTCCCCGGGCCCGGCCCGCCTCGCGCGGCAGCCGGGCCCGTTTCTCTTCGGTATCATGATTCGGGAGGCGCATGGCTGCCCTTCCCAGCGTAACCGTTCTTGGCGCCGGCCGGATGGGGCAAGGGCTCGCGCTGGCGCTCCGGGGAGTGGAGGTCCTGCTGGTGAGCCGGCGAGGCCACCCGGTGGTCTCACCCCTCCGGCTCTATACCGGGACGAGGGCGGAGGCGGTGGCGAGGGGGCGGGTGGTGATCCTCGCCGTGCCCGACGACGCCGTTACCTCCCTGGCGGCTGACGTCTCGGCTGACGGGTCCGTGCGGGCCGACCACACGGTGCTTCACCTCTCCGGGCTCCTGAACCGACGGGCGCTCTCCCCGTTGGCTGACACCGGCGCTGCCCTCGGCTCCTTCCACCCGCTGCAAACCATTGCAGACCCCGCTTCCGCTCCCGAGCGGCTCGCCGGCGCCTATGCCGGTCTCGAGGGGGACGAGCGAGCGGTCGAGGTCGGCAGCCGGCTGGCCGAGAGGCTGGGGATGGTACCGGTCGAGCTTTCGGCCGCCGGCAAGGCGGCCTACCATGCCGGGGCGGCTATCGTGGCCAACTACACCACGGCTCTGGTCGCCGTCGCCGAGCGGCTGGCGCGAGAAGCCGGTGTCCCCCCCGAGACGGCCGCCCGCCTGTACTTGCCGCTCCTCCGGGGGACGGTTGCCAACCTCGACGCCGGTCCCGTGGCCGCGCTCACCGGTCCGGTGCGCCGGGGCGACGTGGAGACGGTCCGGGCCCACCTGGCCGTCCTGCGCGGGGCGGACGCTCATCTCTACCGCCTCTTGGGGGCCGAGGCGCTCCGTCTGGCTCGGCAGGCGGGGTTGCCCCCGGAGCTCGCGGACCGGGTGGCGGAGACGCTTCGCGACAGGGGGGAGTAGCCGAAACTTTCTTCGCGCCGCATGCTTACGGGGAGCATCCTCACCGAGGTCCTTCCATGCGGCATCGTTTGATCGTGCCAGGGGTGGTCGCCCTGGCGGCCTGCCTCACCGGCGGCTGGCTCCTCCAGCGCCAGGTCGCCGCCGGCGGCAATGTGTATCAGCAGGCCCGGCTGTTCGAGACCGTCCTCGCCCACGTCCGCGACTACCACGTCGACTCGCTTCCGGAGGCGGAGCTGTACCGCCGCGCCGTCGACGGGCTGCTGGGTCAGCTGCACGATCCCTATGCCGCGCTGCTGGTGGGCAAGGACTGGGAGCGCCACATGGAGCGGACGACCGGTGACTACGCCGGCGTCGGGCTCCTGGTGGACGCCCGGAACGGATGGGTGACGGTTGTCTCGCCCATGCAGGGGAGTCCCGCCGAGCGCGCGGGGATCCGGACCGGAGACCAGCTGGTCGAGGTCGACGGCAAGGCGTCCGCCGACTGGACCCTCGATCAGGCGGTGGATGCGATGCGCGGCGCGATCGGCAGCCCGATCGACCTTGCCGTGCGCCGCGAAGGCGTCGCGGATCCACTCCGGTTCCACCTGCTCCGCGAGCGCATCCACCAGCGGGCCGTGCCGGCGGGGGTGCTGCTCCCCGACGGGGTCGGCTATCTCAGCCTCACCATGGTTCGGGAGAACGCCGCCGACGAGCTCGAGGAGGAAACGAGCCGTCTGGTGACGCAGGGGATGCGCACGCTGGTCCTCGACCTGCGGTCGAACCCCGGCGGCCTGCGGGACGAGGCGGTCCGGATCGCCGACCTGTTCCTCGACCCCCACCAGGGCATTCTGGAGAGCCGGGGCCGCGCGCCGGGCGACAATCACCGGTGGACCGACGCCTGGCCGCAGCGGTGGCGGAACCTGCCGATCGTGGTCCTGGTCAACGGCGGTACCGCAAGCGCCGCCGAGATCATCGCCGGCGCGCTGCAGGACCACGACCGGGCGCTCCTGGTGGGCGACACGACCTACGGCAAGGGGATCGTGCAGACCGTCTTCCCCCTTGGGCCCGACCTCGCCCTCCGCATGACCACCGCCCGCTGGTTCACCCCGAGCGGCCGCTCGATCCAGGCGGCCCAGCTCGACTCGGTGATGGGCACGGTGCCCGGACCCGGTCGCCACGCCACCTACCGCTCCACCGCCGGTCGCCTCCTCCCGTCGAGCGGGGGCATCGTGCCCGACGTGGTGCTGCATCCCGATACGCTGAGCGCGCCCGCCACCCTGTTCGCCAACGCGCTCGACGGACGGGTGCCGCTGTTCCGCGATGTGCTGACCGCGTACGCGCTCGATTTACGGAAGGCGGGCACGATCACCAGCGAGGCGTTCAGCGTCACGCCCGCCATGTGCGACGAGGTCCGACGGCGGCTCGCCGACCGCGGCGTGTCGCTGGCCGATAGTGTCTTCGCGGGCGGGGAGGAGGTCGTGAGCGAGCAGCTGGGGTATGAAGTGGCCCGTTACGTCTTCGGGCCGGGCGCGGAGCGTCGCCGCCGGGTGGTGGGAGACTCGGAGGTGCAGCAGGCGGTGGCGCTACTGCGCGGAACCACCTCGCCGCAGGCCTTGCTCGGCCTCGGGCCCAGCGAGGCCGACCGCCCTCACTGATCGACGATGCGGACTCCCGATGGCACCTCGAAGGTGAAGGTGCTATCCGGGATCCGCTGGTTCACCTGCACCTTCGAGAGGGTGAGCGTCCGAAGCGCGCCGCCGCGCTCGCTGATCTCCAGCCGGCGGGGCAGGGCGTCGCCCTGGTCCAGCCAGACGATGGCGCGCTCGAACGGGAGGTCGGGGACTGCCGGCACCAATTCGATCACGTCCACCGACCGGCCTCCCACCTTGTCCTGCCGCACGTACTTGGGTTGGTACCGCTCGGCCGGCTTGTCCAGCAGCCAGGCGATGATGTTGTAGCCGTAGACCGGCCCGCCGCTGGGCAGCTTCAGCCGCAGCACCTGTCCCGGCACCGTGCTCGGCGTGTAGACCCAGACGTGCTCCCCGTCGATCACGATCGCCTCGCCGGGGGGATCGGTGAAGCGCATCGCCAGCTTGGACTGACCCGCCTGGACCAGGGTGCCCCGGCTCTCCGCGCTGTCGATCATCGGGTTGTCGATCACCTGCACGAAGTCGGCGCGCATGCTGGCGAGCGAGCGGTAGACCCGCGACGACCGGCCCACGATCGCCGCGGCATCCTGTCCGGTGGCCGCGGGCGCAGCCGAGAGGAAAGCCGTCGCCGCCAGTGCGAACGGGAGGA
>DATCWW010000415.1:0-9640 GCA_036566145.1 Gemmatimonadales bacterium | reverse complement strand
CGCCATCCGCACCGCCCCGGTCATCCCCGCGTCACCCCCGACCACGACCACCCGGCCCCGGCGGCCCTTGTGGTCGCGGGCGCCGAGTCGCCGGATCCACCCGGCGGCGTCGGCATCGGTGACCAGAGCCGGCCACGCCGGATCGGGCGGCGGATGGCCGATGTCCACGACGACCACATCTCCCACCTCGTCCCGCGCGAGCAGGTGCCCTCGGCGGAGTCCGCCGAACGTCACCGTGAGCTCTGCTCGAGGTGTGCCGTGGACCGTGCCGGTTCGCAGATCCACGCCTGTCGGGCCGTCCACCGCGATCACGGGCAGCTCGAGATCGAGCATGCGCTCGAGCAGCAGCGCCATCGGCGGGCGCGGCGGCCCGGCGGCGCCCGTACCCAGGAGCGCATCCACCAGCAGCCCCACCGCCGGCCAGGGTCCGTCGGGCGCGACTTCGCGCACCCCCTCGTTCCGCGCCAGGCGCGCCATCCGTTCCCGCAGGGGAGCGCCCTCGCCCGGCGTCGCCGTGACCCAGACGGGCACGCCCAGCCGGTGGAGGGCCCGCGCCACCACCCAGCCGTCGCCGCCGTTGTTGCCGGGTCCGGCGGCGACGAGGAGGCCGTCGTCCAGACGGGTGGGGTAGCGTCCCGCGATCACCGCGGCGACGGCCCGTCCGGCGGTCTCCATGAGGGTGGCGAGCTCGATGCCGGCGGCGGCCGCCGCGCTATCCCAGGCGGCCGACTGCTCGGGGGTGAGGATGGGAAGCATGGGGGAGAGCATGACCCGGCGGCGCTCACGGCCGTCCGCGGGCGCCTCCGCGGATCACTTGTAGCTCTGGCCGATCGCTCGTCCGAAGCTGATCTCGCCGTTGTCGATCCGGAGGTTGAAGCCGCAGTCGGGATTGGTGCAGACCCAGGCCTTGTAGGTGATGGGCGCCCCCTCGCGCCCGTAGTCGGAGAGGGGGATGAGGGTGCCCTTCGAGCATTTCAGGCATGCCGGCCACTCGATTCGCTCCATGCTCCCTCCGCTGACGATCGGATTCCGGTCAGGCGCCGCGCACTCCCTGCCAGCGGTAGACCTCGCCGAAGGCGTCGGCGAAGTCGTACACCGCCTCGAAGTCGGATTCGGCGTCGCCCGGCTGGGTCACCAGCAGGCCGACGTCCACCAGGGTGAACACGATCCGTCCGAAGTCCTCGGTCCGGCCGATGCCCCAGTGCGCGAGCACGTGGGGCGCGAGGAGTCCGAACTGCTCCCGGGCGAAGTCGCGGCAGGCCCAGGCCAATTCGGCGCCGGTGACATGGCGCCGGGCCTCGAGCCTCGACTGGAGATATTCGATCGTCGCGAGCACGAAGAGATACGCGCGCTCGTTGTACTGCCCGCCCCGCGCCCGGATCCGGGCGAGGACGTCCTCAGCGAACTGCAGCTGGCTCACAGCGACCTGCTCCCGCGGGGCGTCGCCGGCACTCAGGCGGTCCGCCGGACCCGGCCCGCGGCCGACCGGGGCTGGTAGAGCGGGAAGGACGAGGTCAGCTCGCCGACCTCCTCCCGCACCCGCGCCAGAGTGGCCTCGTCCTGCCGGGTCAGCGCCCGGTCGATCAGCTCGGCCACCCGTTCCATCTCGCCCCGGCCCATCCCGCGGGTCGTGAGCGCCGGCGTCCCCAGCCGGATGCCGCTCGTGACGAAGGGCGACTGCGGGTCGTCGGGGATGGTGTTCTTGTTCACCGTGATCCCGGCCTGATCGAGCAGCTTCTCGGCCACCTTCCCGGTGAGGTTCTTGGGCCGCAGGTCCACCAGCATGAGGTGCGTGTCGGTGCCCCCCGAGACGATGGCGAAGCCGCGATTGATCAGCGCCGACGCCAGCGTCTGGGCGTTGTCCACCACCCGGCGGCTGTAGGCTTTGAACTCGTCGGTGAGGGCCTCGCCGAAGGCCACCGCCTTGGCCGCGATGACGTGCTCCAGCGGCCCGCCCTGGGTGCCGGGGAAGACCGACTTGTCGACCGCCTTGGCCAGCTCGGCCGTGGAAAGGATCAACCCCGCCCGCGGACCGCGCAGCGTCTTGTGCGTGGTGCTGGTGACGATCGGGGCGTGCGGGACGGGCGAGGGGTACACCCCGCCGGCCACGAGCCCGGCGAAATGCGCCATGTCCACCAGGAACACCGCGTCCACCTCGTCCGCGATCGAGCGGAAGGTGGCGAAGTCGATGATCCGGGCGTACGCGCTCCCGCCCGCGATGATGAGTTTGGGCCGCTCGGCCTTGACCTGCGCCCGCACCGCGTCGTAGTCGATCCGGCCGGTGGCGGGATTGACGCCGTAATGGACCGCCTTCCAGACCACGCCGCTGTGGTTGACCGCCGCCCCGTGGGAGAGGTGCCCCCCGTGCGGGAGCGACATGCCCATGATCTTCTCGCCCGGCCGGACCACCGCCATGAAGGCCGCGAAGTTGGCCTGCGCGCCGGAATGCGGCTGCACGTTGGCGTGCTCGGAGCCGAAGATCTGCTTGAGGCGGTCGATGGCGAGCTGCTCGATCTCGTCGATCACCTCGCAGCCGCCGTAATAGCGCCGCCCCGGATATCCCTCGGCGTACTTGTTGGTGAGCGGCGTGCCCATGGCGTCGATCACCGCGCGGCTGGCGAAGTTCTCGCTCGCGATCAGCTCGAGGCCGTGGCGCTGCCGCCCCAGCTCCCGATCGATCAGGTGGGCCACCAGGGGATCGGCGTCCCGCAACGCGGCGTTATGGTCGAGGCTCATCCGTGCTCCTGTCGATTTTGGCGATCCGCCGGGCGTGGCGGCCGCCGGCAAATTCCGTCGCCAGCCAGGTCCTGAGAATCTCCAGGCCGTCCTCCGGGCTCACGAAGCGCGCCGGCAGGACCAGCACGTTGGCGTCGTTGTGCTCCCGGGCGAGCCGGGCGACTTCCGGGCTCCACGCCACGGCCGCGCGGACGCCGGGATGGCGGTTGGCGGCGTACGCCATGCCCAGACCGGTCCCACACAGCAGGACGCCCCGCTCCGCATCGTGATGCTCCACCCTGGCGGCCACCTTGTGCGCGTAATCCGGGTAGTCGGCCGATTCCGTCGAGTGGGTGCCGAGGTCGAGCGGCTCGTACCCCAGACGACGGAGCTCGCTCACCAGCCGCTCCTTGAGCGCGTAGCCGGCGTGATCGGCGCCGACGGGAATCACTTCGGGCATCGGGTTTCTAATGTATGTGAGGGTGAGGGGCGGGCGCTACGGTGGGAAGGAAGACCGGGGCGCGCAGGGGGAGCCGGCGCCTCAGCGCCTCCCTCCCATCCACATCCGGTCCAGCCCCGCCACCGCGCCGATGCGCTGCTCCGCCAGCCGGTCGGCTGCCTTGTAGGTGGGGATCTTCTCCCGCTTGGCGATCTCGAAGATCCGGAGCAGGGTCTCGTAGATCTCGCCCGCTTTCCTCTGCGAGCGCTCGGCGGGCCAGCGGTGGAGCTCGCCGTAGACGTTGATGACGCCGCCGCCGTTGATCACGTAGTCCGGGGCATAGAGAATCCCCCGTCGCTCCAGCTGGTCGCCGTGGCGGTCTTCGGCCAGCTGGTTGTTGGCTCCGCCGGCGATGATCTCCACCTTGAGCCGCGGCAGGGTGTCGTCGTTCACGGTGGCGCCGAGCGCACAGGGCGCGTAGACGTCCGCGGCCTGGTCGTAGATGGCGTCCGGTGCTACCGCGGTCGCCGCCATCTCCCCGACCACCCGCCGCACCTTCTCCTGGTCGATGTCGGTCACGATGAGCTTGACGCCCTCCTTGTGGAGGTGCTGGCAGAGGTAGTAGGCCACCTTGCCGGCCCCCTGCACCGCCACCGTCTTGCCGCTCAGCGCGTCGCTGCCCCAGCGGACCTTCGCGGCGGCCTTCATGCCGACGTAGACGCCGTAGGCGGTCACCGGCGAGGGGTCGCCGGAGAGACCCAGCAGCCCCGCCACGTGGTCGGTCTCGAGCTTGATGTATTCCATGTCGGCGGGGCTGGTCCCGATGTCCTCCGCGGTGATGTAGCGTCCGTTCAGGGTCTCGATGAACCGGCCGTGGGCCCGGAAGATCGCCTCCCGGTCGGCGCGCTTGTTGTCCCCCACGATCACGGACTTGCCGCCTCCGAGGTTGATACCCGCCACGGCCGCCTTGTAGGTCATCCCGCGCGCGAGCCGGAGGGCGTCGGTCAGCGCCTCGTCGGTGCTGGCGTACTGCCAGAAGCGCGTCCCGCCGAGCGCCGGCCCCAGCGTGGTATCGTGGATGGCGATGATGCCGAGGTAGCCGCACGAGGGATCGTGGGAGATGAGCAGCTGCTCGTGGCCGAAGGCCTGGATCGACTTGAAAATGTCCATGGGTGGTCGGACCCGATGATGTGAAAGTGACGTCGATGAGGCGGAGAAAGCGAAAGGGGAGGTTCCGGTCAGCGGGCCTTCCCCTTTCCCCCTTCCCCTTTCTCCTTGTACTCGAAGAATCCCTTCCCCGTCTTCCGCCCCAGGTCGCCCGCGGCAACCATCCGGCGGAGCAGCGGCGCCGCGCGATACTTGTCGTCGCCCAGGCCACGGTGCAGGACCTCGAGGATGGCGAGACACACGTCGAGGCCGATGAGGTCGGCCAGCGCCAGCGGCCCCATCGGATGGGCCATCCCGAGCTTCATGACCGTGTCGATCGCCTCCGGCGTGGCGACCCCTTCCATGACACAGAAGATCGCCTCGTTGATCATGGGCAGCAGCACCCGGTTGGAGACGAATCCGGGGTAGTCGCTGACTTCGACCGGCGTCTTGCCCAGCGCGCGCGCCGCTTCCATCACGGTGGCCGTCGTGGCGTCGGTGGTGGCGTGGCCCCGGATCACCTCGACCAGCTGCATGACGGGCACCGGGTTCATGAAGTGCATCCCGATCACCTGACCCGGCCGCCGGGTCCGGGCCCCGATCTCGGTGATCGAGATCGAGCTGGTGTTCGAGGCCAGGATCGCCCCGGGGGGCGCCAGCCGGTCGAGCTGCTCGAACAGCGGGAACTTGACCGCGGGATTCTCGCTCGCGGCCTCGACGACGAGGCTGGCGCCCTTCACTCCCTCGAGCGCCGTGCCGGGGTGGATGCGGCCGAGCACCGCGCCCGGGGCCCCGGCCGGCAGGATACCCTTCTTCACCTGCCGATCGAGGTTGGTGCGGATCGTCGCCGTGGCCATCTCCAGGGCGGCCGGCACGCTGTCGATCAAGGCGACGTCCCACTCGTGCTGCGCCAGCACATGGGCGATCCCGTTGCCCATGGTGCCCGCGCCGATCACGGCGGCTCGCTTCATCCCGCGTCCTTTCCGGCCCACCTGCGGGCCAAGACGATTCCGAGGGTCATGGCCAGCGTCGCCGCCAGCCCGCCCTCCGGCCCGAATCCGCCGCCGGTGAGCCAGACCGGGCCGCCGGGCTGGTAGTCCAGGAGCGGGATCCGGAACGGTACCCCGCTCACCGGCGTATCCAGGCAGGCCAGCAGGGCATTCCATCCCAGGTGCACCCCTGTCGCCGTCCAGAGTCCGCCGGGTGCGTAGAACGCCAAGCCGAGCAGGACACCGGCAAGCGCGATGTTACCCAGCCCGAGCGCGGTCACGTTCGGGTTGCTGATGTGGGCGAGGGCAAAGGCGACCGCCACCGCGACCACGGCGGTGCCCCGTCCGGTGACCGCCGCGAGGAGCACCAGCGGCACGCCGCGGAACACCAGCTCTTCGCCCAGCGCCGACGGCGCCAGGACCAGGATGGTCCTGAGGGCGGAGCCGGCGTACTCCGGCGGAGTGCCGGCGTCGGGGATCCAGCGCGCGCTGCCCGCGGACACCGAAAGGAGGAGGGCGATACCGGCCACCAGACAGCCTGCCAGGATGCCGTAGCCGAACCCTGCGCCGCCGGGGGGAATGGTCCAGCGGAGGTCGGCGGGAGTGAGCCTCAGGACTCGCATCCCGATGAGCCAGGTGAAGAACAGGCTGCATCCGATGGTGAGCCCCGCCTGGAGCAGCATCGGGCCGGCCGTCACCTGCTGCAGCCAGGTGAGCCCGCCGGGGACCGAGCCGGTGAACATCGTGGCGGCGCCGACCCCGAGCAGCGATGCGAGCAGGAGGGTAAGTACGACAAAGGCGACCGACCATCCGATCGCCTTCGGCAGCGACAGCCGACTGGGTGACGGCGTTGCGGTCAACGGAGACCGCGAAGCCGAGGGCCGAGGACGACGATGAGACCGGCGGCGAGCCCGACCTTGAGGAGGTCGCCGGTGAAGAAGGGCACGAATCCCACGTGGAATGCGGAGGACAGATCGAGACCCAGCGCGGCGAGCTGCGCCAGTCCTCCCACATGAATCAGCACCAGGCCGAGGGTGCAGCCGGCCAGCGCCCGAAGGAGCGAAGTGCGTCCGTCTGCGCCGGGGACCGCGACGGCGCCCGCGATCGCTGCCGCGGCGGGAAAGGCCAGGAGGTATCCGCCGGTCGGCCCCAGGACGTGCATCAGCCCCGCCCCGCCCCCGGCGAACACCGGAAGTCCGAGCAGGCCCAGTGCCAGGTAGAGCGCGAGCGACGACGCGCCGCCGGCCGCGCCGAGCACCCCGCCCACGGCCAGGACCGCCAGGGGCTGGAGCGTCATCGGGACCGGGCTGAACGGCACCGGGACCATGACCTGGGCGGAGGCGGCGACGACCACCGCTCCAAGCGTCACGCCGAAGGCGCGGCGCAGCATCCGTCCGCGGGCCGGTGCGAGCGCCGTCGGGACCCGCAACTGGGCCCCCATCAGACCAGCTCCACGCTGAGCGCGACCGCGTTGCCGCCGCCGAGGCAGAGAGTGGCCAGACCGGTCGAGCCGCCCCGGTCGCGGAGCGCATGGAGCAGGGTGGTCAGCACTCTGGCGCCGCTGGCGCCGATGGGGTGACCCAGCGCCACCGCTCCACCGTTGACATTGACCCGGTCCCAGTCCCAGCCCAGCTCGCGACCATCGGCCAGGGCCTGGACCGCAAACGCCTCGTTGGCCTCGATCAGGTCGTAGTCGCCGATCGTGGTGTCGGTCTTGCCGAGCAGACTGCGCACGGCCAGCACCGGCGCGAAGAAGATTTCGCGCGGCTCGACCCCGCCAGTGGCGTAGCCGGTGATCCGCGCCATCGGGGTGAGTCCATGCGCCTTGGCGAAGGCGAGCGAGGTGACCACCAGGGCACTGGAGCCATCGTTGAGCCCGGGCGCGTTGCCGGCCGTCACCGTCCCGCCGTCCTTCCGGAACGCCGGCTTGAGCTTGGCGAGGGTCTCGACGCTGGTGTCCTTGCGGGGCGACTCGTCGGCCGAGACGGTGGTCGGCCCGCCCTTGCCCGGCACCTGGACCGGAAGGATCTCGGCCTTGAACCTGCCGGCCTCGGTCGCGGCCACGGCCTTCCGGTGACTCTCGTACGCGAACGCGTCCTGGTCGGCCCGGCTCACGCCGGCCTTCTCGGCGGTGTACTCGGCGTACTCACCCATGTGGCAGCAGCCGAAGGAGTCCCACAGACCATCGTGGATCATGCCGTCCACCATCGTCTGATTGCCCGCCTTGATCCCGTTCCGCATGCCGTAGACGTAGTGCGGCGCGCTCGACATCGCCTCCTGGCCGCCGGCGACGATGCATTCCGCGTCGCCCGCCTTGACCGCCTGGGCCGCGAGCATCACGGCCTTGAGGCCGGAGCCACAGACCTTGTTGATGGTGAGGGCGGGAATGGAGGGCGGCAGGCCGGAGTGAATCAGGGCCTGGCGGGCCGGGGCCTGACCGCTGCCTCCCTGAACCACCTGGCCCATGATCACCTCGTCGACCGTGCCGGCGTCCACGCCGGCCCGGCGCACCGCCTCGCGGATGACCATCGCGCCGAGTTGGGGCGCAGTAAACGATGACAGTCCGCCAAGATAGCGACCGATCGGGGTGCGAACGGCGGAAAGAATGACGGGGGTGGTGCTGTCGCTCACGAGTCCGGTCCGGTGAAAGCCGAGGGCAAATTAGGCGGGAGGAGGCAAGGAGGCTAGGAGGCGCGCTAAGGCGCCAGCGCGCGGGTCCGCACTTCTTCGGTGACCCGCCCCAGAAACGCGTCCACCGGCATCACCTCCTGCTTCTTCCCCGCCCCGCGCACCCGGAGTGCCAGACTGTCGCTCTCCGCCTCCCGCTGCCCGATGACCGCCATGTAGGGCACCTTCCACACCTCGCCCTCGCGAATGCGATAGTTGAGCGTCTCGCTCCGGTCGTCCACGTGGACCCGGAGTCCGGCGGCCTCCAGCCGCTCGGCGACCTTTCGGGCCGCGGCGGTCTGCGCGTCGGAGATGGGGATCACCCGAACCTGCTCGGGTGCGATCCAGACCGGGAACGCGCCGGCGAAGTGCTCGATGAGGATGGCCAGGAACCGCTCGAACGACCCTGCCATGGCGCGGTGGATCACCACCGGCCGATGCTCGGCGTTGTCCTCGCCCACGTAGGTGAGGTCGAACCGTTCCGGCGCGTTGTAGTCCAGCTGGATGGTACCCAACTGCCATTTGCGGCCGATCGAGTCGGAGACGTCGAAGTCGATCTTGGGCCCGTAGAAGGCGCCGTCGCCCGGCTTGAGCTCGTACGGCCGCCCGGTGGCCTCCAGCGCCGCGCGGAGGTCGGCCTCCGCCTGGTCCCACAGCTCGTCACTGCCGATCCGCTGCTCGGGCCGGGTGGCGAACTTGAGCGTGGCGGTGAGGCCGAAGGTGTCGTACACCCCGAGGATCATGTCCGTGAGCTTCTTGACCTCGGACGGAATCTGAGCGGGTGTCAGATAGATGTGGCAGTCGTCCTGCTGGAACTGGCGCACCCGGGTGAGCCCGCCCAGCGCGCCCGACACCTCGTTGCGGTGCAGCACGTCGAAGGTGGCATAGCCGACCGGCAGCTCCCGGTAGCTGTGCTTCCGGGTGCCGAAGTAGAGATGATGAGAGGGACAGTTCATGGGCTTGAGCGAGAAATCGTGCTCGCCGGTCTCGCTGTCGAGCACCAGGAACATGTTCTCCCGGTACTTGCCCCAGTGCCCGCTGATCTCCCAGAGCCCCTTGTTGAACAGCAGGGGCGTCTTGATCTCCTGGTAGCCCGCCTTCCGGTTCACTTCGCGGATGTACTCGTTGATGACCCGCACCACCGTGGTGCCGCGATCGGTGTAGAACGGCGCCCCCGGCGCGAAGGGGTGGAACATGAACAGGTCCAGCTCCTTGCCCAGCCGCCGGTGGTCACGCTTGCGGGCCTCCTCCAATCGGTGGAGATAGGCCTCGAGGTCCTCCTTCTTGAACCAGGCGGTGCCGTAAATCCTCTGCAGCATCTGCCGCTTCTCGTCGCCCCGCCAATAGGCCCCGGCGGCATGGAGCAGCTTGAAGTGCTTGAGCCGGCCGGTGCCGGGAACGTGCGGGCCCCGGCACAGGTCGGTGAAAGGCCCATCGGTGTACACGGTGATGGTCTCGTCCTCGCCCAGCTCGCTGATGCGCTCGAGCTTGAGCGGGTCGTCGGCGAACCGGCGGTTGGCCTCGGCCCGGTTCACCACCTCGCGCACGAACGGGTAGTCGGCCTTGGCCACCTCGCCCATCTTGGTCTCGATCTGCGCCAGATCCTCGGGCGTGAACGGCCGGGGTACCTCGAAGTCGTAGTAGAACCCGTCCTCGATCGGCGGCCCGAATCCGATGCCGGCGG
>DATCWW010000407.1:0-5730 GCA_036566145.1 Gemmatimonadales bacterium | reverse complement strand
GGGGCCGACCACGGGGTCCTGCTCGACCAGCTGGCCGAGGCCGGGCAACGGAGTGTGGTCCGCGACCCGGTGGCGCTGGTGGCGGGACTCTACGGCCAGGCTCTGCTTCGGCCGGCCCCGCTTCGCCAGGCGATCGAGGCGCTGGTGCCGATCCGGCGGTTCGGCGATCTCCCCGTCCCCCTCACCGTCTGCGTGGTGGACCTCGATAGCGGCGAGCTCCTGCTCTACGGCGCCGGAGGGGCGGACGCGCCGGTGGTGGACGTGCTCTGCGCCAGCTGTGCGCTGCCGGTGTACCTTCCCGCCCGGACGCTGGACGGCCGCCGCTGCGGGGACGGGGGCCTCCGCGGGGTGCTCCCGCTCGAGGCCGCCTCGCGCCTCTGCCGGGAGCCGGTGTTCGCGGTGGACGTGGGCCCGGGATTCGACATGGCCTCCCCGGGGCCGGCGGCCCCCGCGCCGCCGCTGGTCCGGGCCCACGACGATGCGGTCGCCACCTTGATGGCGGCCCATACCGCCGCCCAGCTCGCCCTCTGGCGGGCCGATCCCGGACGCCCGCCGCTGCTCTACGTGCGGCCCAAGGTCGAGCGGAACGCCACCTTCAGGGTGGACCGGGTCCGCCAGTACGCGGACGACGGCTACCGCGCCGCGCGCGACGTGCTGACCCGGGCGGGCGAGCGCACTTGACCCTCATCCGCGCAGGGGCAAATTGAGCGAATGAAAGCCAAGGACGCGATGGTCCCCGATCCGCATGTCGCCGTGGCGGGCGCGATGGCCAGCGAAGTCGCCATCATGCTCAAGACCCGCAACATCTCGGTGGTGCCGGTGGTGGACGACCACCGGACCCGCCGGTTTCTGGGCACCCTGAGCGACCGGGACCTGGTGACCCGCTGCCTGGCCGAGGGCAAGCATCCCTGGCACACCCGGGCGGACAGCCTGATGCGGACCCGGTCCCCGGTGGCGCAGCCGGACCAGGAGCTCGACGGATACCAGGTACGCATGGACCTCGATCCCAGCGACTCGCACCTGCGCCCCACCATCACGGTGGTGGACACCGACGGCCGGGTGGTCGGTTTCATCAGCCACCCGGAGCAGATCGCCGGCGTCCGGATCATCTGGGCCGAGTAGGCCGCCTCCCTCCCCATGCCCGACCTCAAGCTCTTCACCCTGCAGGAGGCGGAGCGGACGCTGCCGCTGGTCCGCCGCATCGTGCAGGATCTCACCCACGAGTACCCCGGCTGGCGCGCGGCTGTGAGCCGCTACGAGCTGTTGAGCGGCAGCGCCCGGGCGGAATGGGGCGAGACCGGCGAGCTCCTGGCAGCGCGCGAAGAGGTCACCCGCCACGCCGACCGGATCAACCGCTACCTCCAGGAGCTCGAGGCGATCGGCTGCGTGTTCAAGGGGTTCGACGCCGGGCTGGTGGATTTCTATTCCCTGCGGGAGGACCGGCCGGTGTTCCTCTGCTGGCGGCTGGGCGAGGAGCGGATCACCCACTGGCACGATGTGGACGCCGGCTTCACCGGCCGCCAGCCCATCGACGCCGCGATCCTGTCGGCGGTGCGCTCGTGATCAAGGCCTGGCTCTTCCTGCATGTCCTCGGCTTCACCCTCTGGGTCGGCGGCGCGATCGCCTCGATGGTGGCGGGCGTCTCGGCCAAGCGGGAAGGCCGCGAGGGGATCGGTGTGGTGGCCCGCGCACAGGCCGCGATCCAGAAGGTGCTGATCGGCCCCGGCGCGCTGCTCACGGTGCTGTCGGGGTTGATGCTGACCTTCCGGGCGACGGGGATGACCGGCGAGCTGCTGGGATTCAACCCATGGCTGGTGCTGATGCAGGCCGCGGGGATCGTCGGCGCGCTGGTGGCGCTGTTGATCAGCTTGCCCACCGCCAGCAAGCTGGCCCGACTCGATCCAGCCGGGCCGCACGGCGATTACTTCGACGAGCTGCGCGCAAGGCAGAAGGTGACGTCGTCCATCGCCGGTGTGCTCGCGTTGGCGGCGCTGCTGGGAGGGGTGATGGTGCGGTAGGTGGCGAAAGGGGAAAGGGGGAAGGGGGAAGGTGCGCTGGATCGGTGACCGGGGCGCGACGCTGGATGGTGGCTCCGTGATCGACACCCTAGCCTGCGGCGGTGCGTGATCACAGGTCTATGGAGGCTTGGCGGGAGGCAAACAAGGTCGTTCGTGGGGTGCTGGAACTATCGCAGTTGCAC
Source organism: Gemmatimonadales bacterium (assembly GCA_036566145.1). GTDB lineage: Bacteria > Gemmatimonadota > Gemmatimonadetes > Gemmatimonadales > GWC2-71-9 > CAVVWJ01. The sequence goes on along the minus strand of DATCWW010000407.1, from coordinate 3,530 downwards.
TGGAAGCCATTCGGTGGGGCCGTCATCTACCAGTTGCAGCGCGCTTCGTTGAGCGTACAGCGCAACATTGCGGAAGGCTTCGCCTACGGCGACAGTGCCACGTACACGAGGTTCCTGGGGACCGCCTACGGGTCCGCGGTGGAGGCCCTGGAGTTGCTCGAACCTGCTGCCGGGGCAGAAATCTTACCGGCTGAGCCGACTGAAAATCTCATCCACCACGCCCGAAGCACCCGTAATCTCCTGCCGGCACTCCTCAAGCGGCGCCGCAGGTTCGCCTAGGCCCTTCGCGCGCCCCCTTCCCCTTCCCCTTTCCGTCCCGTAGCGCAGGCCCGCCGGACCGGGCAGGCCTGGCAATGGGCGACCCGCGCCGTACAGACCAGCGCGCCCAACTCCATGATCGCCTGATTGAACGTCCAGGCCGTCGGGCCGCGGCGGGGGAGAAGCCGCTCGGCCGTTTCCCAAAGCGTGCGTTCCCGCGCCTTGGGCCCGAGCCGCGGATGGAACGCCCGCCGCAGCACCCGCGCGACGTTGGTGTCCACCGCCGGCGTTCGCCGCTCGTAGGCGAAGCTCGCCACCGCCCCGGCGGTGTAGCGCCCCACACCAGGGAGCCCCCGAAGGACCATCGGGTCGCTCGGCACCACCCCGCCATGCTCCCCTACCACCGCCAGCGCCAGCCGGTGGAGGTTGGCTGCCCGGCGATAGTAGCCCAGCCCCTCCCAGCTCTCCCGGACCGCCAGCGGCGAGGCCGCGGCGAGCGCGTGGACGGTGGGGTACTGCTCCAGAAAGCGGTCGAAGTAACCCTCGACCCGGCTCACCTGGGTCTGCTGCAGCATGAACTCCGACACCACGATTCGGTACGGATCCCGGGTCCGCCGCCAGGGCAGATCGCGGCCGTGCCGGCGGAACCAGCGGAGCAGCCCGCGCCGGAACGCGGCGGCCCGGGCCATGGGACCCAGGTCCCGGTGGATCGTCGGGCCAGGGGTAGACTTACGGGACATGCGGGGCGAAGATAGGTGAGAATTATGGCCGCCGAAACCCTCGATCTGCGACGCTACGTAGGCCGCTGGACGCTCTCCGCGGCGGCCCAGGTCGGCCGGGTCTCCCTCCTCGTCGTCGACATCGTCCGCAGCCTGAGCGAAGTCCGGGTCTGGTTCCCCCGGATGATGACCGAGGCCTGGAACATCGGGGTCGGCAGCCTCTTCATCGTGCTGCTGATCTCCGGCTTCGCGGGCGCGGTCACGGCACTCCAGGCCCGCTACCAGTTCACCGGCACCATCCCGATCTACTACCTGGCCGGCGTGATCGTCGAATCGATCGTGCTGGAGCTGGGCCCGGTGCTGACCGGGCTGGTGCTGGCCGGCCGGATCGGGGCCCGCTATGCCGCCGAGCTGGGGACCATGCGGGTCACCGAGCAGATCGACGCGCTGGAGAGCCTGGGCCGGTCCCCCGGCTCGCACCTCATCGTGCCGCGGGTGATCGCCGGGCTCATCATGATCCCGGTGCTGACCATCCTGGCGGACGTGATGGGGATCGGGGCCGGCTGGTTCAGCATGAAGCTGGTCCTGCCCATCACGGACGCCGACTTCGCCTACGGCGCGCGCTCGTTCTGGCGCTCCTTCGACGCCACCTACTCGGTCATCAAGGCCTTCTTCTTCGCCGGGTCGATCACCATCATCTCCTGCTACATGGGCTTCAACACCCAGCAAGGCGCCGAAGGCGTGGGGCGCTCGACCACCGGCGCGGTCGTGGCGAGCTCGGTGCTCATCCTGCTGCTCGACGTGCTCCTCGCCAACCTGCTGCTGCAGCAATGATCGAGCTGCGCAACGTCCACAAGCGGTTCGGGAAGCAGGTCGTCCTGGACGGGGTCGACTTCATCGTCCGTGAGGGCGAGACCATGGCGCTGCTCGGCCCCTCGGGCACCGGTAAGAGCGTCCTCCTCAAGCACATCATCGGGCTGATCCACCCGGACAGCGGCACCATCGTCGTGGACGACCGGGAGGTGGGGAAGCTCCGGCGTAAGGAGCTCGCGCATCTCCGGTCGCAGATCGGCTACGTCTTCCAGAACGGTGCCTTGTTCGATTCCATGGACGTGTTCGAGAACGTCCGGCTGGGCATCACCGACGAAGACAAGTACCGCGACGAGGCCTACTGCCGGAATCGCGTGCTGGAGTGCCTCAAGCTGGTGAACCTCGCCCCGGAGACGATGACCAAGTTTCCCGCCGAGCTGTCGGGCGGCATGCGGAAGCGGGTCGGGATCGCCCGGGCAATCGCGGGGCAGCCCAAGTACTTGCTCTACGACGAGCCGACGTCCGGCCTCGACCCGGTCAACGCCGACGTGATCGACAGCCTGGTGAAGCGGCTCGACAACGAGCTCGGCGTCACCAGCGTCATGGTGACCCACGACGTGCGGGGTGCTTTCCGGGTGGCCGACCGGCTCGCGCTGCTCACCGGAGGGCGGATCGTCCAGCAGGGGACCCAGGAGGAGTTCCTCGCCTCCCAGAACCCCAAGGTCCAGGAGTTCCTGGAGCGCGACTTCCCCGACGCCACCTTCGCCGCCTGAGCGTGCCATGGATCTGAGCTACAAGCAGGAAGTGACGGTCGGAAGCCTGGTGATCCTCGCGATCGTGCTTTTCATCGTGGGCACCACCTGGCTCAGCGGCCGCTCGGTGGCCTCCGACAGCGACGAGTGGTGGAAGATCCAGTTCAAGGACGCCGGCAACCTCAAGACGAGCTCCCCGGTCAAGATCTCGGGCGTCGCGGTGGGGAAGGTGGAGCGGATCCGGCTGCTCGACCCGGGCAAGGTGCTGGTCGAGGTGAGCCTGCCCGAGCGGATCACCCCGCGGGTGGACGCGAGCGCACAGGTGGTGGCGGTGGGCTTCGTGGGCGACGCGGCGGTGCAGCTCAATCCCGGCGAGGCCCCCGAGAAGCTGTCCCGCGACCGGATCATCATCGGGAGCCAGGCGGCCGGCTTCACCGATCTGGCGGCGAATCTGGGCGACAAGGCCGACAGCGTGCTGGTCGGCGCCCAGGCGATCGTGAATCAGAAGACCGCGGACCAGCTCTACGCCACGATGTCGGCGCTGCAGAGCACACTCAAGGCGGCCCAGCGCACCATGGAGATCTACGCCGACGGGAGCAAGGGGCCCACGGGGCAGCTCACCAGGACGCTGGAGACCCTGGAGCGGATGACCGCGCGACTCGACAGCACTCTGGCCAACCCGGGGCTGACCCAGGCGCTCACCCGCTCCGACTCGCTGACCGCCAATCTGAGCGCCATGACGACGCAGCTGAGCTCGACCGGCGCCCGCCTCGACACCCTCCTGCTCAGGATCAACCAGGGCCAGGGCACGCTCGGCAAGTTCGCCACCGACTCGGGGTTGTACAACGACCTCCGGGCGACGACCCAGTCGATGAAGAACCTGCTGGACGAGCTGCAGAAGCACCCGGGGAAGGTGCCGGTGACGATCAAGCTGTTTTGAAGGGCGGAAGGATGGTAGGACGGAAGGACGGAAGGACCGTCGGAGTGTCAG
>DATCWW010000383.1:0-7797 GCA_036566145.1 Gemmatimonadales bacterium | reverse complement strand
GACCGCCGGGCCGGGGCACCAGGACCAGCGCGCCGCGGTGCGCCTCCGCGATCTGCCGGCTCAGTACGAGCCCGATTCCCGAGCCGCTCGCCTTGGTGGTGAAGAAGGGGACGAACAGGTTGCCCGAGTCGGGAAGGCCGTGGCCTTCGTCGTCCACGGTGACTTCGAGCACGCCCGCCACCGTGCGCCAGCCTAGCCGCACCCCTCCGCCGGTCTCCAGCGCGGCATCCACCGCGTTCCGCACCAGGTTGATCAGCAGCTGATCGAGCTGGTCGCCGTCCGCGGTGACGGTGACCGGCGCGCCGTCGGCCACGGTGACCGGCAGGCGGGTCTCCAGCGCCGCCACCCGCCGCACCCAGGTGGCCACGTCCACCGGACCCGGCTTCGGCCGGGGCAGTCGCGCGAGCCGGGCGTACGCTCCCATGAACCGGCCGAGCGCTTCGGCCCGCGTTTCGATCACCTGCAGGCCGGAGCCGAGGTCCTGCTCCCAGTCGGCCGGACGCGTCGGACGCGCGGCCAGAGCCCGGAGACTTCCGGCGATCGACTTGATCGGCGCGAGCGAGTTGTTGATCTCGTGCCCCAGAACCCGCACGATCCGCTGCCACGCCGAGCGCTCCTCGGCGCGGAGCACACGGCTCAGGTCGGACAGGACGAGCAGCTGGTGCGGGAGGCCGTCCTGGCGAAAGGTGCCGCTCCGCACTTCCCAGCGGCCCGCGCCGCCGGGAAAGGTGGCGTCCAGCGTGCGGGGCGACTCGCCGTCGAGGCAGTGTCCCAGCCCGACCGCCTCCGCCTGACGCCCGAGCAGCCGCTCGGCGGGCTGGCCCAGCAGCCGCTCCCCGCCGCGATTCACCAGCCGAAGCCGCCGGTTCCCGTCGAACGCGAAGACGGCGACGTCGATCTCCTCGATGACCCGTCGAAGAAGCGCGGTGGCCTCCAGCTCCCGGAGCCGCTGCCCTCGCAGCGTCTCGCTCAGCGCATTGACCTCGAGCAGGGCCAGCCCGAGGGCGTCGTCGGATCCGGCGCCGCGCGCGCGGATGGAGTAGTCGCCCTCGCGGAGCGCCGCGAGCAGGTTGGAGATCGTCTGCAGCGGGCGGACGACGCGCTCCCGCAGCAGGGCGGCGCCGACCAGCCACGCCCCCACCGCGAGGAGGGAGAAGGTGAGTCGCACCCGCATCGGGTACGCGCCGGTCCAGAGCAGCCAGCAGGCGACCACCACGGCCGGGAGGCCGGCCAGCAGGGCGCCGGTGAAGACCCGCGACTCGTGGCTCCGGGGGCGGCCCCGGTCAGAGGCCATGATGCTGGAGCCGGCGGTAGAGAGCGCTCCGGCTCAGGCCCAGCGCCTTGGCGGCCTGGCTCACGTTGCCGCCGTGGCGCTCGAGCGCCTTGCGGATCAGGACCCGCTCGACCTCCTCCAGCGGAAGGTCCTCGAGCCGCGCCGCCGCGCCGCCGGGTCCTCTGAGACCGAGGTCCGCCGCGCGGAGCGTGGTGCCGGTGGCCATGAGGACGGCGCGCTCCAGCGTGTGGTCGAGCTCGCGGACGTTGCCGGGCCAGGCGTGGGTCTCGAGCGCAGTGACCGCCTCGGGCTCGAGCCCCGCGATCGGCTTCCGGTAGCGCGAGGCGTACCGGCGGAGGAAATGCAGGGCCAGGGGGCCCAGGTCCTCGCGACGGTCGCGCAGCGGAGGGAGGCGGATCTCGATGGTGTTCAGGCGGAAGAGGAGATCCTCCCGGAAGCGCCCCGCGTCGACCTCGGCGCGCAGATCGGCGTTGGTGGCCGAGAGCAGTCGCACATCCACTTTTCGCGCCCGGGAGGCGCCGACCCGCTCGACCTCTCCGGTTTCCAGCACGCGGAGCAGTTTGGCCTGCTGCCGGGGCTGGAGGGTGCCGATCTCGTCCAGCAGCAGGGTTCCGCCCTCGGCCAGCTCGAAGCGGCCGATCCGATCGGCGCGCGCGTCGGTGAAGGCCCCCTTCACGTGCCCGAACATCTCGCTCTCGAAGAGGCCCTCGGAGAGCCCGCCCAGGTTCACCGCGACCATCGGCTTGCCGGCCCGGGGAGAAGCGGCGTGGAGCCAGCGGGCCACCACCTCCTTGCCGGTGCCGTGCTCGCCGGTGATCAGCACGTTGGCGTCCGACGGCGCGACGCGCTCCATGAGCTGCAGCACCGGCCGCATCGCCGGGGAGCGGGCGATCAGGTCCACCGCGCCGTCGGACCGGAGCAGCCGGTTCTCGCCTTCGAGCCGGCGGCTCTGCCGGAGCGCCCGGCCCAGCTCGACCTGGGTCCGGAGCGTCGCGAGAAGCCGGGCGTTGTCCCACGGCTTCTCGATGAAGTCGCGGGCCCCGCGCCGCATCGCCTCCACCGCCTTCTCCACGCTTCCCCACGCGGTCATCACCACCGCGGGCAGCGTGGGATCGAGCCCCTGCAGCTCGGAGACCAGCTCCAGTCCCTCGCGGCCGGTGGTGGTGTCGCGGGCGTAGTTGAGGTCGAGGAGGACGGCGTCGAAATCGTGCGCCTGCACCGCCGCGAGGACCGCCGCGGGGGAGGCGGCCGTGTCGATGGCGTATCCTTCGCCTTTCAGCAGGAGGCGGAGCGCCTCGCGGACGTCGGGCTGATCGTCCGCGACGAGCACGTGGGGCGAGCCGGAGGTCGGAGGGGTCGGCAACGGGATCCTGGCCGGGGAGACGGCCGGTAATCTAACGCCGCAGCTCGCGGCGACGGACCAGCTTGAGCCCCGACCAGACCTCGTCCAGGGCGCACACCTTCACGTCCACCAGACCGTAGGGCAGCGCGATCTCGCGGATCCGATCCTCGGTCAGATCGGTGGGGACGCCGGAGGCCCGCTTGGGCCAGCTGACCCAGAGCATGCCGTCGTCGGCCAGGGCGCCGGCGAGGCGGGGAAAGGCGCGCGCCAGCTCGGCCTGGCTGGACGCGAACCGGTGGATGAAGCGCTCGGCCCGGGCGAGGCGGGAGCGCAAGGTGACGCCCTCGGGGAGCGGGTCGAGCAGCGCACGGTAGTGCGGCGGCGCGCCGACCACCACGACGCGCTCGCCCGGCCGGATGCCGAGCTTGGCGGCCAGCGCGCGACCCGAATAGCCGGCGCCGGTCACCCGCTCAGCTCCGCTGTCCCGCGGCCTCCGCCGGGCTCGGCTCCGCGATCCAGCCGTCGTGCAGGTGGATGGTCCGGTGGCCGTAGGAGGCGTTGCGCTCCGAGTGGGTCACCTGCACGATCGTGGTGCCCTGGCGGTTGAGCCGGGTGAACAGCTCCATGATCTCCTCGCCCTGCGCGCTGTGCAGGTTGCCGGTCGGCTCGTCGGCCAGCAGCAGCTTGGGGCCGGCGATCACCGCCCGGGCCACGCCCACCAGCTGTTGCTGCCCGCCGGAGAGCTGGCTGGGGAAGAGGTCCTTCTTCCCCACCATCTGGAACCGGTCCAGCGTCTCCGCGACGATCGAGGCGCGCTCCTTGGGCTTCACGTCGCGGTAGGAGAGCGGAATCTCCAGATTCTCGTACACCGTGAGGTCGTCGATCAGGTGGTATTTCTGGAAGACGAACCCGATGTGCCGCTTGTTGAGCTCCACCCGCTTCTTCGGCGGCATCGCGTGGACCGGCTCGCCCAGCAGCCAGTATTCGCCGCTCCAGCTGTGGTCGAGCAGGCCGAGAATGCTGAGCAGGGTGCTCTTCCCCGCTCCCGACGGGCCCATGATGGTGAGGAACTCGCCCTCCCGGATCTCCAGGTTGATCCGGCGGAGCACGTAGGTCCGGGTGGGGCCGGCCTGATAGAAGCGTTCGACGTCGACGAGTCGGATCACGAGTCACTCCGAATAGTGGTCATTCGCTGCGGAGCGCGAGCGCCGGGTCCACCCGGGTCGCCCGCCGCGCGGGGATGTAGCAGGCCAGCAGCGCCACCAGCGCCAGCAGCGCCGCGATCCCGGTGAAGGTGAGCGGATCGCCCGGGGCCACCTGATAGAGCTGGCCACGGAGCAGGCGGGCGAGCGCCAGCGCGGCGGTGAGCCCCAGCGCCATGCTCACCCCCACCAGCCGCATGCCGCCGAGCACCACACTCCGGCGAGTATGTCCCGGCTCCTCGCCCAGCGCCAGCCGGATGCCGAATTCGCGGGTGCGCTGGCTCACCGAGTAGGCGATGACGCCGTAGATCCCCACCGCGGCCAGCACCAGGGCGATGCCGCCGAGGGCCGCCATCAGCAGCAGGCTGAAGCGGCTCTGGGCCATCGCGTCGTCGACGTAGCTGGCGAGCGGGGTCATGCGCCGGAGGGCGATGGTCTTGTCCATCGCGCGCACCTCCCGGGTCACCTCGGGCCCCAGCGCGGCCGGGTCACCGGCGGCTTCCACGACCACGTCGGCCTGGAACCAGGTGAGCTGGCCGATCGGCCGGTAGAGCTGGGGCCGGACCTCGCGGGTCAGGTCGTGGGCCCGGAGGTGCGCCACGACGCCGACCACCTCGACGTACATGTTCGGGCTGCCGGTCGGCTGCACCTGGAGCTGTTTGCCCACGGCGCTCTGCCCCGGCCAGGCCTGGCGCGCCAGGCTCTCGTCCACGATCGCGACCGGGGGCGCGTCGGCATCGTCGTCTGCGGTGAAGTCCCGACCCGCGACGATCCGTGCGTTCATGGTGCGGAAGTATCCGGGCGAGACGTTCCGCCCGTCGGCCGTCACGCTCTCCCATTCCCGCGCAGTCTTCTCGTCGTAGGCGAAGGGCGAGAGCGATCCGCTGCCGCTCAGCGGCAGCTGGGAGATGATCCCCGCGCTCCGCACTCCCGGCAGCGCGTCGAGCCGGCGCTCCAGCTCGGTCAGCCAGACCACCCGCTCCGGTGCCCCCGGGTAGGTCTGGGCCGGCAGCGCGACCTGGAAGGTGAGCACGTCGTGGGCATCGAACCCCGGTTGCACGTGCTGCAGGGCGAGGAAGCTTCGGATCAGGAGCCCGGCGCTCACCAGGAGCACCACCGCGAGCGCGACCTCGGCCACGATCAGCAGGTCCCGGACCCGCCGGCGGTCGCCCGCGCTGCCGCGGCCGCTGCCCTGCAGGCTCTCTTGGGGGTCGGCCCCCGCGGCCCGCGCGGCCGGGAGGAGTCCGAAGATCACCGCCGTGACGCTGCAGGTCACGAACGTGAAGAGGACCACCGTGCCGTCCAGCTGCACGTCGCCCAGCCGCGGGAGATTGGCCGGATGCAGTGCCCGGAGCGTTTCCAGCGCCAGCACCGCGAGCCCGAGCCCCAGCCCGCCGCCGGTCAGCGCGAGCAGCAGGCTCTCGGTGAGTACCTGGCGGAGCAGTGCTCGGCGGCCCGCGCCGAGTGCCGCGCGAAGGGCGAACTCCGAGCGCCGGGCCGCGCCACGTGCGAGCAGCAGGTTGGCCACGTTGGCGCAGGCGATCAGCAGCACCAGGCCGACGGCGCCCAGCAGCAGGACCAGCGCCGGCCTGGCGTGCTTGACCACGTCGTCCTGCAGCGGCACGACCCGGATCCGCACCTGCGAGGCCGCGTGCTCGGGAAACTCCGTCCGGAACTGCGCGGCGATGCCGTCCATCTCCGCCTGGGCCTGGGCCAGCGTCGCGTCCCGCTTGATGCGGCCGAAGACGGTGAAGAAGGTGTAGTTCCTCGGCGGCGCCTGCTTGTAGTCGAACTGGATCGGCGCGAAGACCTCCGCGTCGGTGACCAGGAAGCGCTCGCTCGGCAGGTCCAGCCGGAACCCTGGCGGCAGGATCCCGACCACCTCGTGGGCGACGCCGTCCACCTCGATCGTCCGTCCCACCAGACCTGGGTCGCCGCCGTAGCGGCGGAGCCAGAGCCGGTGGCTGAGCACGACCACGTGGGCCCCGCCCGCCACCTCTTCCTCGGGCGTGAAGGTGCGCCCCAGCATCGGCTTCACGCCGAGCAGCGGGAAGAAGTTGGCGGTGACCGTGGTGAGGTCCACCCGCTCGGGCTCGCCGTCGCCGGTGAGATTCCCCCGCAGGCTGGCCACCCCCGCCCCGCTCGCCGCGGCGAAGGCCTCGAAGGTCTTGCTCCGAAGCTGGTAGTCGCGAAAATCCCCCGGGGAGACCGCAGGCAGCGACTGCGCCCCCACGCCGAAGTCGTTCCAGATCATGACCAGACGCCCGGGGTCGGCGTACGCCAGCGGCCGCAGCAGCACGCCGTTCACCACCGTGAAGATCGTCGTGGTGGCGCCGATGCCGAGCGCCAGGGTGGCGACCGCGACCGCGGTCCACCCCGGCCTCGCGCGCAGTGCGCGCCAGGCGTCCCTGAGATCGCGCGAGATGGTCATCATTCGCTCCTGAGGGCGAGCGCCGGATCCACGCGGGTGGCCCGGCGGGCGGGGAGGTAACAGGCCAAGAGCGCCACCGAGGCGAGCAGCACCCCGATGCCGAGGAAGGTGAGCGGGTCGGCCGGCCGCACCTGATACAGCAGCCCGGCGATGAGCCGGCCCAGCACCAGCGAGGCGACCAGGCCGAGCGCGAGGCTGAGACCGACCAGCCGCATCCCGCCGATCACCACGCTGCGGCGGGTCCGCCGGGGGTCCTCGCCCAAGGCGAGCCGGATGCCGAACTCGCGGGTCCGCTGGGTCACCGAGTAGGAGATGACCCCGAAGATCCCCACCGCCGCCAGCAGCAGCGCCAGCGCGCTGAGGACGCCCATCAGCACCAGGCTGAAGCGCGCCTGGGCCCGTCCCTCTTCCAGGTAGGTCGTGAGCGGCGTCAGCCGGGTGATGGCGAGGTCCTTGTCCATCTCGCCGATCTCGCGGCGCACCTGGCCGGCGAGCCCCAGCGGATCGACCGCGCTCTCCACCGCGAACGAGATCGTGTTGAGCCCGGCCTGGCCGGTGGCGAAGTAGATCTGGGGCAGCGTCGCCCGGGTGAGGTCGTGGATCCGCACGTGCTCCACCACCCCGATCACCTCGGCGAAGGCGTTGGGGGTGCCGGTGGGCTGGATCTGGAGCTGCTTGCCCACCGCGCTCTGGCCCGGCCAGGCGAGCCGGGCCAGGGTCTCGTCCACCATGATCACCAGCGGCGTGCCGACCGAGTCCTGGCTGGTGAACGTGCGGCCGGCGAGGAGCCGGGTGTCGGTCGCCTGGAACCAGGTGGGCGACACCACGCGGAAGTCGGCGGTCACGCTCTCGAAATTCCGGGCGGTCTCCTCGTTGTAGGCGAACGGCTGGAGGGGGCCGCTGCCGGTGAGCGGGAGCTGCGAGGTCTCGCCCACCTGCTGGACGCCGGGCAGCACGCGGAGCCGGTCTTCCAGCCGGCGGTAGAAGGCCCGGCGGTCGGCGCCTTTGGCATACCGGCTCGCCGGCATCGAGAGCTCGAAGGTGAGCACGTCGCTCGCGTCGAACCCCGGCCGCACCTGCTGCAGGGCGACGAAGCTCCGGATCAGCAGACCCGCGCCCACCAGCAGGACCACCGAGAGCGCGACCTCGGCCACGATGAGGAGATTGCGCAGCCGGCGTCTCGCCGGACCGCCGGAGCCGCCTTTGCCGGCGCCCTGGAGCTGGGTCTGCGGGTCGGCGGAGGAGGCGCGCACCGCCGGGACGAGACCGAACACCAGCGTCGTCACCAGCGACATCGCCACGGTGAAGCCGATCACCGCGCCGTCCACCCGCACCTCGGCCAGACGGGGGAGGCTCGCGGGATGGAGCAGCCTGAGCACGAAGAGCGCACCCCACGCCACGCTCAGGCCCAGCACGCCGCCGGCCGCGGCGATGAGCCCGCTCTCCACCAGCAGCTGCCGGATCAGGCTCCAGCGGCCGGCGCCCAGCGCGGTGCGGAGGGCGAACTCGCCGGCGCGCGCCGTGCCCC
>DATCWW010000381.1:0-2780 GCA_036566145.1 Gemmatimonadales bacterium | reverse complement strand
GGCGCAGAGGCGCAGGGACGCAGGGCTCCGCGGGCTGCGGGAGGCCTTCCGAGAATTCCGGGCCTATTTCTCTGCGGGAAGCTTTGCGCCTCCGCACCCCTGCGCCTCTGCGTCCCTGCGTCCCTGCGTCCCCGCGCCCCTGCGCCTCTCCCGAAACTTTCCCGAAATCCCCCACCTGGCTATCCTTCCCCCGTGGCCGATTCCGTCATCCGCATCGTCAACGCTCGCCAGCACAATCTGCAGGGCATCACAGTCGAGCTGCCCCACCGCGCGCTCACGGTCATCACCGGCCCCTCCGGCTCGGGCAAGAGCAGCCTCGCCTTCGACACCCTCTACGCGGAGGGACAACGCCGGTACATCGAGTCGCTCTCCACTTACGCGAAGCAGTTCCTGGAACGGATGCCCAAGCCGCAGGTGGACCACCTCGAGGGCATCGCGCCGGCGGTGGCGATCGAGCAGCGGAACCCGACGGTCTCGAGCCGGTCCACCGTCGGCACGGCCACCGAGGTCTACGATTATCTCCGGCTCCTCTGGGCCCGGGTCGGCCGGAGCTGGTGTCGGGCCTGCGGCGGCCCGGTTCGCCGGGACACGCCCCAGTCGGCGGCCGACGAGGTCGTCGCGGGCGTCCGGGGTCGGGTGCAGATCGCCTTTCCGCTCCCGCCGATCGCGCGGCTGGCGCATCCCGCGGTGGTGGAGAACCTGCGCGTGCTGGGCTTCGTCCGGATCGTCGCCGACGGGGCGGCCCACCACCTGGAGGAGCTGCCCGCCGGCCTCGACCTCACCCGGGCCGCGGAGCTGCTCGTGGTGGTGGACCGACTGGCCGCCGACGCGAGCGCGCTCGCTCGCCTCAGTGAGGCCGTCGCGACGGCGTTCCAGGAAGGCGAAGGGATCGCCTTCGCGCTGCACGATGGCGGGCGGCTTCGCTTCACCCGCTCTCCCGCCTGCAGCAGCTGCGACACCCCGGCCGCGGTGGTGACCCCCGCCCTCTTCTCCTTCAACAACCCGCGCGGGGCCTGTCCCAACTGCAACGGCTTCGGCGCCGTGCTGGAGTACGACGAGTCGCTGGTGGTGTGCAACCGCGACCTGAGCCTGGCTCAGGGCGCCATCGACCCCTGGACCAAGCCGCGCTACGAGAGCCGCCGGAAACTGTTGCTGGAGTTCGCCCGGAGCATCGGGGCCGACGCCACGAAGCCGTGGCACAAGCTCAAGGCCGGCCACCGGCGCGAGCTGCTCTACGGCCGGAAGGGGCGCTACGTCGGGATCTTTCCCTTCCTCAAGGATCTGGAATCGAAGCGCTACAAGCAGTACATCCGCGTCTTCCTCCGGCAGTATCAGCTCGCGCACACCTGCGACGAGTGCGGGGGCGCCCGCCTCAACCCGGACGCCCTGGCGGTCCGCATCGGCGAGGAGACCATCGCCTCGGTGGCGGCCCGCTCGGTGGATGGCATTTCGCGCTGGCTGGCCGAGCTCCGATTGCCGCCGTTCGAGCGCGACGTGGCGCAGCTGATCCTCGAGCAGCTCGACGCCCGGCTCGGCTTCCTCCGCGATGTCGGCCTCGGATACCTGACCCTCGACCGGCAGACCCGCACCCTCTCGGGCGGCGAGGCTCAGCGGATCTCGCTCGCCAACGCGCTCGGCTCGCGCCTGGTAGACACGCTCTACGTCCTGGACGAGCCGTCGGTCGGCCTCCATCCGCGCGATACCGACCGGCTGCTGACCCTGCTCCGACGGCTGCGCGACGCGGGGAACACGGTGGTGGTGGTGGAGCACGACCTCGCGACCGTGCAGCAGGCCGACTTCATGCTCGAGCTCGGCCCGGGCTCCGGCGATCGGGGCGGACGGGTGGTCCACGCCGGACCGGTGGCCCGAGCGACGGAATCGCTCACCGGGCAGTACCTGACCGGGCAGAAGCGTATCGCGGTCCCGAGCCTCCGGCGGCCGACGGGGCCGCGCTGGCTCCGGGTCCGGGGCGCCGAGCTGCACAATCTCCGTGGAGTGGACGTGGACATCCCGCTCGGCGCGCTCACCGCGGTGACGGGCGTGAGCGGCTCCGGCAAGAGCACGCTGCTCTACGACGTGGTCTACCGCAACCTCGAGCGCCGGCTCCACGGGGAGCACTCGGCCAAGTCGCACCTGGGTGAGGCGGTCGGCACGGTCGCGTCGCTCACCGGGTGGGAGCTGCTCAATGACGTCGTCCTGATCGACCAGTCCCCGATCGGGCGCTCGCCGCGGTCCAACCCGATCACCTACATCAAGGCGTTCGACGAGATCCGCGAGCTTTTCGCCGCCCAGCCGCTGGCGCGGCAGCGGAAGTACGGCGCCGCGACCTTCTCCTTCAATCTGCCGGGCGGTCGGTGCGAGGAGTGCGAGGGAGCGGGGCACGTGCAGGTGGAGATGGTCTTCCTGGCCGATGTCTTCGTGCCCTGCGAGGCCTGCGGCGGCACCAGGTACCGGCGCGACGTGCTGGAGGTGCGGATCCAGGGCAACTCCATCCACGATGTGCTGCAGTGGACGGTGGACGAGGCCATCTCGCGGTTCCGTCATCAACCCAGGCTGGGCACCGCGCTCTGGCACCTGCAGCAGGTCGGCCTTGGCTATCTGCGCCTGGGGCAGCCGGCCACCACGCTGTCCGGCGGCGAGGCGCAGCGGCTCAAGATCGCCCGCGAGCTGATCCAGGCCGGCAAGCGCGAGGGCCGGAAGCTCTACATCCTCGACGAGCCCACCACCGGGCTGCATCTCGACGACGTGCGGGTGCTGATCCAGGTGCTCGACCGGCTGGT
>DATCWW010000356.1:0-3599 GCA_036566145.1 Gemmatimonadales bacterium | reverse complement strand
CGGCTTGCCCAGCATGTCGCGGGGCACAATGCCGACCCGACCGGACAGGATGACGTACGTCCCCGCGACCGCTTCGCCCGCCTGGAACAGGAGGTCGCCGGCCGGGAACCGCCTGACCTCGCCGAACCGGCGGACGCGGTCGATCTCGGCCGGGGACAGGACCGGGAACATCTGGTTGAAGCGTGACGCCAGCGCCGAGTTGGATGTGGCCGGCGCCGCCTCAGCGGCATTGGTCGATGGATTGTATCCGCTGCGATCGTCCTGACTGGGCACTGCAGACCCCCGATCCCGTGTTGTATCTGCCGTCTTCGGAGGCGAAAAATACACGGCTATTCCACCTCGTAGGGCGACTGCGGCGCGCCGACGAGCGCGGCGATGTCGGCCGGGCCGACGACGCGCCGGATCGGCAGCGAGGCGCGGAGCTGCTCCCGCCGTGCGTCGAGCTGATCGCCGAGAAGCTCAGCCGAGAGCGGCGTGTCCACGAATCCGGCGGCGATCAGGTTGACGCGGATCGGCGCCAGCTCGAGGGCGAGATTCCGAACCAGCGCCGGCCCCGCGGCGGTGAGCGCGCCGATCATGGCGAAGCCCTGCGCCGTGCGGCGGCCGCCCGTGCCGCCCATGAAGAGCAGGCTGCCTCCGGCGCGCACCGTCCCCCGCGCGTTCCGAGCGACCTCGATCGGCAGCAGGAGATGGGCCTCCACCTCCCGGCGCGCCTTCTCGACCTCGAACTCCGACAGCGGCGCGTAGTAGGGGCCGGGGCCGGTGACCAGCACGTGGTCCACCGGGCCCGGCATCTCCTGGAAGAATCGGCCGAGGCGGGCGAAGTCGGTGGCGTCGAACGCCGCGATGCTCGTCGCGCCGAGCTCGAGGCCGGCCTGCTGGAGACGGGCCGGGTCGCGGGCGGTGAGGATCAGGTCGGCCCCTTCCGCGCGCGCGAGCCGGGCGGTCTCCAGTCCGATGCCGGCGCTGCCACCGATCACGAGCAGGGTCTGTCCGGCGAGTGCCGGCGGCTTCGCGGGCGCGACTGGAGATGTAGCGGTCATCGCTTTTCCTTTTGCCGAGTCGGAGGCGGGGGCGGCTTCTCCCCCGGCCGCTTGTTCCAACCGTGGAAGGGCGCGAGGTCGCCCCGGTCCCAGCGCTCCCGCAGGCCCGGCGCGCTGAGGTCCCAGTCGGGACGGATCTGACTCGACACCTCCCGGAGATCGTGCCAGAGATCCCCCACTGAGGGCCGGCCCCAGAACCAGTAGCCGTTGTAGATCCGGTGGATCACCAGGCCGGGCTTGAGCACCAGCGTGTGGGGGATCATCGGGTCGTTCTCGGGGTCGGTGTACTCCTGGATCTCGAGGTCCTGCTGGACGATCCGATCCGGATCCGACAGGAAGGGCCACTGGGCGCCGACGGAGGCGCGGAACTCCTGGCTGGTGTGGTGCACGTCGGTCGAGATGGTGACGATCCGGGCGTACCCCACGGCGATCTTGGGGTAGAACGCCGCCAGCTCCAGGTGCTGCTGGTGCTCCTTGGGGCAGTAGTGGCCCCGGGCGAGGGTGAGGATCATCGGGTCGTCGCCCTGGAACTCGCTCAGCTTGCGCACCGTCCGCGTGTGATCGGGCAGCTCGTAGTCGGGCAGAGTGGCACCGGGAAGGATATCGGAACGCATCGAGGGATCTCCGTCGTTAGCCTGCTCCGCTACCATATATGCGATGTCCCCGTCGGGCCAGTTCCAGGGGGCCGTACGGGACCGGGATGGGAGGTGCGAAGCGGTCCGGGTGCGTGACGGGCAAGGGGGTCGTGCGTATATGGGGACATGAGCGACGACGAAGGTATCCCGCCCGACCTCGAGGCCCTGGACCGGAGCCTCTCCGGAATCCGCTTCCAGCCCCGTGCCTCGCTCGGGCCCGAGATCGAGGGGCGGCTCCGGCGGGGCGAGACACCCGATGAGCCCGGCCGGTGGCGGTTCTCCCGGCAGGCTCGCGTGGTCGCCGGCATGGCGGCCTCGCTCCTCCTCCTCGCCGGCCTCGCCGTCTACCTGCGCCCCACCGCCTCGGTCGTGGTGGATCGCTGCTGCTACGATCTCGACGGCGGCGGCGTGGAGGATGACGGGGTCCTGATCGTCGCCGAGCGGGACGCGCGGGTGCACCGGCTCCAGGTGTACGAGGACCGCGACCGGTCCCACCACTCCTCCGCCGGCGACGTGATCCGGCTCGACCGCGGCGACGCCCCCGCGATGGGCACCGGCCCCGCCGAAGGACTCGTCACCACACGGCATTGCTGCATCGATCTCGACGGCGGCGGCCCCAGCGACGATGCGCTACTCGTCATCGGCGTCCCGCCCGACCGGGTCGTCATGGCAGCCATCTACGAGGAACGCGACGAGAACCGCCCCCGCCAGGGGTCCGCCCACGCCTTGCCGCTCCGTTAACCACATGTCCCGCTCATCCCGTCAGGAATTCGTCATGCGATCGAGTACGCTCGTGCTCGCCTGTCTGCTCCTTGCCCCGGCGTCGCTCGCGGCGCAGCAGCCCGACACGACCAAGGCCGACAGCACGGTCCACGAGCTGCCTCCCATCGAAGTGGTCGGCAGCATCGCGCCGGCCGCGGGGCCGACGATCGGCTCGGGCGTCCCGGCGCGGGTGACGACGCTGGACGAGTCGCAGGTGGACGCCTACGAGCCGCGGATCCTGTCGGACGCGCTCAAGACCGTGGCCGGCTTCTCGACCTACGACGACGTCGGCAGCCCCTACAAACTCAACCTCTCGAGCCGGGGCTTCTTCTCGTCACCGGTGGTCGGCCTGCCGCAGGGCGTGGCGGTCTTTCTCGACGGCGTGCGGATGAACGAGCCCGAGGCGTCGCAGGTCAATTTCGACCTGCTGCCGATGGACCACATCCAGCGGATCGAGATCCTCTCGGGCAACGGCTCGCTGCTGGGGCGGAACGCGCTCGGCGGGGCGGTCAACCTGGTGACCGCGCGCGGGACCGGACCGACGTCGGGCACGATCGAGCTCTCCGGGGGCAGCTTCGGCGCGGCGCGGGCAGAGGCGCACGTCAGCGGGCTCACCAAGGGCGGGATGGACTGGTATGCGGGCGGGAACTACAACCGGGAGGACGGCTGGCGCGACGTCACCGGGGATCAGGGATATCAGGGTTTCGTGAACGTCGGGAAGCTGGGCGAGACGAGCGGCATCCGGTTCCAGGGCTTCTATTCCCGCGACAGCACCCAGACCGCGGGCTCGCTGCCGGAGTCCATCTTCGCCGACAGCCCCGACTCCAACCTGAGCGCCGGCGACTACGACAAGCTGTGGGCCTACCAGGGGTCGGTCCAGGCCTACAAGCAGTTCGGGCTGAACCGGGCTTCGGCCACGGTGTACTACCGGCGCCATCGCGCCGAGCGGTTCAACGTCAACCAGGCGGACGACCCGGACGCCTTCGGTATCAGCTACAACACCAGCTTCGGCTACACCGCGGACTACCGCTGGACCACGCTGCTCGACGAGCAGACGTCGCTGAGCCTCCGCGGCGGGGTGGACGGCGAGGTGACCCGGGTCGAGATCAACATCTTCGCCGACTCCACCAAGTTCGGCACCGGCCGGATCCAGACCACC
>DATCWW010000354.1:0-2957 GCA_036566145.1 Gemmatimonadales bacterium | reverse complement strand
GCGGTGACGCGCGTGGGCGGGCGCCATACCTTCGCGCTCCGGGGGCGCTCCGCGGTCCGCCGGGCCCTCCGGGCCGAGCGCCCCGATATCCTGGTCGAGGACGTCAACAAGCTTCCGCTCTTCCTCGCGATCGGAAGCCGCGTCCCGTTCTGCACGATTGTGCCGCACCTCTTCGGCGCGACGGCCTTCGAGGAGGCGAGCTGGCCGGCGGCGGCTACGGTCTGGCTGAGCGAACGCCCGCTGGCGCGCGCCTATCGCCGCGGCGGGTGGCACGCGATCAGCGAGAGCACCCGCGACGACCTGATCAGCCGCGGCGTGCCGGCGGACCGGATCCGGGTGATCCATCCCGGTGTGGACAGCGCGCGATTCACGCCGGGCGGCGCGCGAGCGGTGCAGCCGACCTTCCTGTACGTCGGTCGCCTGAAGCGTTATAAAGGAATAGATCTCGCGATCCGGGCACTGGCCGTCGCCCGGCTTCGTCGGCCGGACCTCCGGCTGGAGGTGGCCGGGACCGGCGACTACCGCGCGGCGCTGGAGCAGCTGGCGGCGTCGCTCGGCCAGACCGAGGCGGTGACCTTCCATGGCTTCGTCAGCGAGGCCGACAAGCTGGGCTTGCTCCGGTCGGCCTGGGCCAACGTATTTCCATCACCCAAAGAAGGGTGGGGCATCACCGTCGTCGAGGCCGCGGCGTGCGGCACGCCCTCCCTTGCATCGGACAGTCCGGGTCTGCGTGACTCGGTGCGCCATGGCGAGACCGGCTATCTGGTTCCCCATGGCGACGTGGAAGTCCTCGCGAGCCGCATGCTCGAGCTGGCCGGTGATCCCCAGCTGGTAAGCCGGCTCGGCGCAGGAGCCCGGGCCCTCGCCGAGAGTCTCACCTGGGAGCGGACGGCCGACGAAACCGAGGACCAGCTCCGCGCCATCATCGCCGGGCGGGCCTGAGGCCCCCCGAGGAGGCTTCATCATGCAGACGACGATCACCGCCCGCCACTGTGAGATCTCCGACGCCATCCGGGAGCGCGCCCTCGCCGTGGTCGAGCGGCTGGGCAACATCGCCACCCGGCCGATGGAGGCCAGCGTGGTGTTCGACACCGACGGCCAGCAGCAGACCGCCGAGCTCCGCCTGCATCTGGCGACCGGCGATCTCCTGGTGGCCGGTGGCGAGGCGGCCGATCATCGGACCGCGCTGGACCGCGCCGAGGAGAAGCTGCGCAAGCAGCTGGAGAAGGCGAGCGCGCGGCCTCGTCGCTCACGCCCCTCGGGAGCGAATCCCCTCTGATGCTCCGGCTCCGGGACTTCCTGGCGCGGCGGAACGATCCGCTGCAGCTCGAGGCGCTGACCGGCGAGGTCGGGCTCGATCGTCAGCTCCCCGACGCGGAGGTGGCGGGGCCCGGGCTCGCCCTGGCGGGCTATACCGGCCGCTTCGCCCCGAATCGACTGCACGTGTTCGGGGAGACGGAGATCACCTACCTGAACACGCTCCCGGCCGAGCAGCGGCGGCAATCGCTGGAGAAGTTCTTCGAGTTCGAGCTGCCGTGCATCTTCGTGACCAAGGGCCAGGAGGTGCCGGCCGAGATGCTCGAGCTGGCTCGCGCGAGGGGCGTGCCGGTCATGCGGAGCAAGCTCAAGACTGCGGAGTTCTATCGCCGGGTAAAGCCCGTGGTGGAGGAGGCCTTCGCTCCCCGCACCACGCTGCACGGCTCCTTGGCCGACGTCTACGGCGTCGGCCTCCTCTTCATGGGGCGCTCCGGGATCGGCAAGAGCGAGTGCGTGCTCGATCTGGTGGAGCGGGGCCACCGGCTGGTGGCCGATGACGTGGTGCAGGTGGTCCGCCGGGGCAACGACGTGCTGATCGGCCGGGGCCACGAGCTGGCCGCCCACCACATGGAGATCCGTGGCATCGGCCTGATCGACATCCCGGCGCTGTTCGGGGTCCGATCGGTGCGGCAGCAGAAGCGGATCGAGGTGGTGGTCCAGCTCGAGGACTGGGAGAACGCCAAAGACGCGGACCGCACCGGTCTCAGCCGGGAAGAGACGACGATCCTGGACGTGGCGGTGCCGAGAGTTGTGGTGCCCCTCAATCCTGGCAAGAACATCACCGTCATCTCGGAGGTCGTGGCGATGATGCACCTGCTGCGGTACTCCGGGGTGGACGTGGCCGCCGCCTTCAACGCCAGGCTGATCAAACGCATGAAGGACCAGCGCGGCGTCCGGGAGTACCTCCAGGAAGACTATGAGTGACGGGCTGCGCGGGGTGGTGGTGTGTCATGGGAAGCTCGCGCAGGGGCTGGTGGAGGCGACGGAGTCCATCAGCGGCGTGGCCGGCGCGCTCGTGCCGGTCTCCAACACCGACTGCGACCGCCAGGTGCTCGAGGATCGGGTGGCCGAAGCCGTGGACGGGCGCCCGTCGGTGGTGTTCGTCGATCTCGCCTCCGGCTCCTGCCTCTTCGCCGTGCTGAAGCGGCTTCGCGCGCTCGAAGGTGTCCGGGTCGTCACCGGGGTCAACCTGGCCATGCTGGTGGACTTCGTGTTTCACCGCGATCTCAGCCCTGAGGCCGCGGCGGAGCGGGCCGCGGCGGCCGGGGTCAAGGCGATCCGGATTCCCTGATGCCCATCGTGCTCTGCCGGGTGGACGACCGCCTCATCCACGGGCAAGTGGTGGTGGGGTGGGGGCAGGCCCTCGGCATCACCCGGATCATCCTGGTGGACGACCAGGTCGCCGCCAGCTCCTGGGAGCAGGATCTCTATCGCATGGCGGTCACGCCGGAGATCAGCATCGATTTCGCCAGCGTCGCGGACGCGGCCACGGCCATGCCGGGATGGCGCGACGATTCCCGCCGCACGGTGCTGCTGACCGGGGACCTCGACACCATGGCCGCCTTGCATCGCGCCGATCCCGCGGTGGTGCACCGGATCAACCTGGGAGGTGTGCACCATCGCCCGGGCCGGCGGGAGCG
>DATCWW010000349.1:0-4257 GCA_036566145.1 Gemmatimonadales bacterium | reverse complement strand
CGGGCCGCCGCCTCCGTTTGGCCCCGGGACACGACGAGGCCGTCGTGACGGACCTGCGGCGGTTCTACGACGCGTACGGCACCGTCGCCTTCGACAATTTCCCGGTGCGGGGGCTGCGCGACGCCCCGCTGGAGCTGGGCTGACGTGAAGATCCGCGGCGTCGCCATCGAGGACACCTTCGCCGAGGCGTTCACCATGCGGGTCGCTCGGGTGGTGATCACCGGCCGCACTCTCCGGTGGGTGCGCGAGGCGGCGCTCAAGATGACCGGCTTCGCGACCTCGGTCATCGGCTGCAAGTGCGAGGCCGGGATCGAGCGCGAGCTCCCGCCGGACGAGACCCCCGACGGGCGCCCGGGCATGAGCGTCCTGCTGCTCACGATGGGCAAGGACGACCTCCCGGTCCGGCTGATCGAGCGGATCGGGCAGACCATCCTCACCTGCCCCACCACCGCCTGCTTCGACGGCCTGCCCGAGGCACCGGACCGGGTCGGCGTCGGGTCGGCGCTCCGGGTCTTCGGCGACGGATTTCAGGGGAGCAAGATGGTGGGCGGGCGCCGCTTCTGGCGCATTCCCGTGATGGAAGGCGAGTTCCTGATCGAGGAGAAGTTCGGGTTGCAGAAGGGTATCGGCGGCGGCAACTTCTTGATCCTCGCCACCTCGGCGGACGCGGCGCTCGCGGCGGCCGAAGCAGCGGTGGACGCGATGGCCGGGCTGCCGGGAGTCGTCCTTCCGTTCCCGGGCGGGGTCGTTCGGAGCGGCAGCAAGGTGGGCGCGCGGCGGAGCAAGGGGATGATCGCGTCCACCAACGACGCGTACTGTCCCACCCTTCGCGCCGTGACCGCGAGCGCCCTGCCCGAATCGGTCAACTCGGTGCTCGAGATCGTGCTCGACGGCGTGGACGCGCCCGCCATCTCCCGTGCGATGCGGGTGGGCATCGATGCCGCGTGCCGCGACGGCGTGGTGGGAATCACGGCGGGCAACTACGGCGGCAAGCTCGGGCCTCACCACTTCCACCTGCGCCAGATCATGAGCGCCGACGGACCGGCGCGGTGAGCGACGAGACCACCCTCACCCTCCGCCGCGCGCTGGCGCAGCGGGTGGACGCCAGTACCGTAGCCTGGGACGCCCTCCGCGGGCTGGACGCGGCGGGGATCGAAGCCCAGGAGGTCTGGATCGAGGGATCGGGCCGGGGCCGGCTGGGAGATCTCTTCCAGGTGGCGGCCGTTCCGGGGGAGCGAATTCGCCTGGTCGGGGACCTCGCCCGCCTGGACGGCATCGGCGCCGGGCTCGCCGGCGGGGTGCTGGTGATCGACGGCGACGCCGGCTGGTATGTAGGCCAGGGGATGCGCGGCGGCTCGATCGAAGTCCGGGGCCGAGCCGGGCCCCAGACCGGCGGCGCGCTGCCCGGGGCCAAGCGCGGCATGACCGGCGGCGAGATCGTGGTGCGCGGGTCGGTGGGCCCGGGTGCCGGCACCGGTCTCCGGCGGGGGCTGATCGCCGTCGAGGGCGATGCGGCCGAGAGCGCGGGTCGCGCGATGCTGGCCGGCTCGATCGTGGTGTTCGGCGCGGTCGGCGCTGAGCCCGGACTCTGGTCCAAACGCGGCTCGGTGGTCGCACTCGGCGCGGTGACGCCGCCCGCGACCTACCGCTACGCCTGCACCTATCGGCCGTCGTATCTGCCGGTGACGTTAGGCTATCTGAAGCGCCGGTACGGGTGTCCGGTGACTCCGGACCACCTGTCCGGCCTGTATCGGCGGTACAGCGGCGACCTCGCCGAGCTGGGCGCCGGGGAGATTCTGGCATGGACACCGTGACGACCGCGCTGGGTATGAACGAGCTCGCCTCGGAGATCGCCGACCGCCTGGCGGAGCAGGACGAGCGCTACCGCGTTCGGCTCACGACGCTGGGGAGCGGGGCGCGGGTGATCGACGCCGGTGTGGAGGCGGCGGGCGGGCTGGATGCCGGGCTGGCCCTGGCCCAGATCTGCATGGGAGGCCTCGGCAACGTCGTCTACGCTCCGCTCACGATCGGCGGGCGCACCCGGCCCGGGGTGACCGTGTGGACCGATCATCCGGCGGTCTCCTGCATGGCGTCCCAGTACGCCGGCTGGGCGATCTCGGTGGGCAAGTATTTCGCGATGGGGTCGGGGCCGCTCCGGGCGCACGCCCGGGTGGAGCACGAGCTGTTCGAGAAGCTCGGCTACGAGGAGGAGGCGGAGCGCGGCATCCTGGTGCTGGAGACTCGCACCCTCCCCACCGACGAGGTGGCCGCGTACGTGGCCCAGAAGGCCCGGCTCCGGGCGTCGGCGCTCACCTTCGTCGTCGCGCCCACCGCGAGCCTCGCGGGCGGGGTCCAGATCTCGGCCCGGATCATCGAGACCGGTCTCCACAAGATGGAGACGCTGGGTTTCGATGTGCGCCGCGTGGTCAGCGCCATGGGCATGGCGCCGATTCCGCCGGTGGCCAAGAACGACCTCCGGGGCATCGGACGCACCAACGACTGCATTCTCTACGGCGGCCAGGCGCACTACACCGTCCGGGCCGGCGACCAGGAGCTGGCCGAGCTGGCCGAGAAGGTGCCGGCGTCCGCCTCCCGGGATTACGGCACGCCATTCTACGACATCTTCCAGCGGTACGAGGGGGACTTTTACAAGATCGATCCCCTCCTCTTCAGTCCGGCGGAGGTCTGGCTCACCAGCTCCGAATCGGGTCGCACCTTCCACGCCGGTCGGCTCAATCCCGACGTGCTCGACGCGAGCCTATATCCCGCCCCGTAAGTCGTTCCCCAACCTGAGGAGTTTTCCATGCGGCGTGTCCCGAGCTGGTGGCTGATCCCGACCTTCGCGCTCAGCGCGGCCTGCGGCAAGCCGGCCGACAAGGCACCCCAGACACCGGCCGACACCGCTCCCGCGCCCGAGGCCGCCGCACCCACCGGCGGGCCCAAGGCGATCGTCACCGTCATCTACAACACTCCCAAGGACACGGCGAAGTTCGAGAAGTACTATCGGGAGACCCACCTGCCCCTGGTGTCCGCCAACCAGGACCAGATCGGCTTCGTCAAGGCCGACCTCACCCGGTTCCAGGCCAACCTCGACGGCTCCAAGCCGGCGTTCTACCGGCAGGCCGAGCTCTACTTCAATTCGATGGACGACCTGAAGAAGGGCACCGCCACGGAGGGCTTCAAGAAGGTCGAGGACGATCTCAAGAACTTCGCCGACGGCGGACTGGTGGGGATGATCGCGGTGGAGACCAACGAGCCCGCCACGGTCGGGAGCGACGAGCCCATGGCCATCGTGACGGTGATCTACAAGGAGCCCAAGGACACGGCCAAGTTCGAGAAGTATTACGCCGAGACCCACCTGCCGCTGGTCAGCGCCAATCAGGCCGAGATCGGCTTCGTAAAGGCCGACCTCACCCGGTTCAGCTCCAACCTCGACGGCTCGGCGGCGGCGTTCTACCGTCAGGCGGAGCTGTACTTCAAGTCGATGGCCGACCTGAAGAAGGGCGTCGCCACGCCCGGGTTCAAGAAAGTGGCCGACGACCTCACGAACTTCGCCGACGGCGGGCTGGTGGGCATGACCGCGGTCGAAACCAAGTAGCGTGTGCACGCCGTCATCCTCGCCTCCCGGGAGGGGTGGCACACCCAGGAGCTGACCCGGGCGCTGGCCGCCCGCGGGCACGCCTGGGATCTGGTGCCCTACGAAGGACTGACGGCGTCGCTGGGCGGCCGCCCCGGCCTCAGGAGCGGGGCGGCCGAGCTGGATCGGGCTGATGTGGTGCTGCCCCGGATCATTCCCGCCGGTTCCCTGGAACAGATCGTCTTCCGCATGGACGCCCTTCACCGGTTGTCGGAGCGCGGCGTGCGCGTGGTCAACCCGGCGCGCGCCATCGAGCGCACGGTGGACAAGTTCTGGACCTCGGCGCTGCTCGAGCAATGTGGGCTGCCCACTCCCGAGACGATCGTCTGCGAAAGCGCGGAGCAGGCGATGGCCGCCTTCCGCGTGCTCGGCGACGTGATCGTCAAGCCGCTCTTCGGGTCCATGGGCCTCGGCATGGTCCGGGTGGCCGACGAGGAGATGGCCTACCGGGTGGTGCAGACCATCGAGACGATCCGGGGTGTCTTCTATCTCCAGCGGACCATCGACCACGACGGCCGCGACGTGCGGGTGTTCGTGCTCGGCGGTCGGGTCCTGGCCGCGATCGAGCGGCGGGCGCAGGGCTGGCGGACCAACATCGCCCGGGGCGCCGTCGGCCGGCC
>DATCWW010000332.1:0-3794 GCA_036566145.1 Gemmatimonadales bacterium | reverse complement strand
GAAATGCGATGGAGCGGCTTGACTTAGGGAGCGTGATCTCCGAGTCGGTGCGACTGCTTGCGTCGCACTCCGCGGCATTCTACTGCAAAGGACAGGGTCCGGTAAGAAGGGGGGTCAGAACTGGATCTGGGCGCCCAGCTCGACCACGCGATTGGGAGGAAGCCCGAAGAACGCGGTGGCCGACCGGGCGTTCCGGGTCATCAGGATGAAGAGCCGCTTGCGCCAGTGGGACATCCGGCCCACCCCGTCAACCGCTCCCGGCGCGGGGTTCTTCCGGGTCGCGATGAGGGTCTCCCGGCCCAGGTAGAAGCTGGTCTCGGTCGGCTTGAGCGCCTTGCCGTCGCCGGCGCTGCTCAGCTGGCGCAGGACGGCGGGGATATCCGGCGTCTCCATGAAGCCGTAGTGCGCCACCACCTGCCAGAACCCCTCGCCCAGCTCCCGACACTCCACCCGCTCGTCCCGGTCCACCTGGGGGATCTCCTCCGTCACCACCGACAGGAGCATCACCCGCTCGTGCAGCACCTTGTTGTGCTTGAGGTGATGCAGCAGCACGGGCGGCGCGCCGGTGGTGTCGGAGGTGAGGAACACCGCGGTCCCGGGCACCCGGTGGGGCTGCCGCCGGCCGACGTCGGCGAGGAAGAGGTCCATGGGGAGGGTGTTCTCCCGCACGATCGCGGCGAGCCGCGCCCGCCCCCGATTCCAGGTCGTCATGAGGGTGTAGATCGCGACGGCGACCACCAGCGGGAACCAGCCGCCCTGGGTGATCTTGACCACGTTCGCCGAGAAGAAGGCGACGTCCACGATCAGGAACAGCAGGGTCAGCGCCCGCGCCCGCCACACCGGCCAGTGCCACCGCTCGCAGGCGACCGTGTGGAACAGCAGCGTGGTGATCATCATCGTGCCGGTCACCGCGATGCCGTAGGCGGCCGCCAGGTTGGAGGAGCTCTGGAAGCCGGCGACCAGCGCCAGGCACCCGACCAGCAGGGCCTGGTTGACTTCGGGGATGTATATCTGCCCGATCTCGGTCGTGCTGGTGTGAATGATCGTCACCCGCGGACTGTATCCCAGCTGCACCGCCTGCCGGGTGAGCGAGAACGCGCCCGAGATGAGGGCCTGCGAGGCCACGACGGCCGCCGCCGTCGCGATGGCCACCATGGGATAGAGACCCCAATCGGGGACCAGCGTGAAGAACGGATTGCTGATCGCGTCGGGCCGGTGCAGCAGCAGGGCCGCCTGGCCGAAGTAGTTGAGGACCAGACAAGGCAGGACGATGGCGAACCAGGTCACCCGGATCGGCCGCGCGCCGAAATGCCCCATGTCGGCGTAGAGCGCCTCCGCCCCCGTGACCGCCAGCACCACCGAGCCCAGGATGAGGAAGCCCTGGACGCCGTCCCGGATGAACAGGTCGATCGCGTACCATGGGCTCAAGGCCCGGAGGATCTCGGGAGCGAGCAGGATCCCGCGCACCCCCAGCATCGCGATCGAGGCGAACCAGAGACCCATGACCGGACCGAAGAGCCGGCCGACGGCCATCGTCCCCCGCTTCTGCACCGCGAAGAGAGCCGCCAGAATCCCGGCCGAAATCGGCCAGACGAACTGCTGGAACGCGGGGGTGGCGACGCTGAGGCCCTCGACCGCGCCGAGCACCGAGATGGCCGGGGTGATCACGCCGTCACCGTACAGCAGCGCCGCGCCGAACAGCCCCAGCGCGATCAACATGACGCGGGTGCCCTTCGGGCGGGTGAGCGGACGGACCAGCGCCAGCAACGCCAGGATGCCACCCTCGCCCCGGTTGTCCGCCCGGAGCACGAAGCTGACGTACTTGAAGGAGACGATGAAGTTGAGGGACCAGAAGACCAGCGACATCACCCCGAGCACGTTGTTCGGGGTCGGCGCGATGCTGTGGTGCCCGCTGAAGCATTCCTTCAGCGCGTACAGCGGGCTGGTGCCGATGTCACCGTAGACGACGCCCAGCGCGGTGAACGCCAGACCGGCCAGGGCCCGACCCCGCGGCACCGACTTCGAGGGGTGCGACAATCACGAACTCCCACGACAGGACAGCTCGATACGCTCCCCGACCACCGTCACCGGCTGGCGAGCGGCGCGAGCGAATCGACCAGCCGGCGGATGGCGTCGGAGTCGAGCCGCCCCTGATACAGCCGGTTGCCCACCAGGAGCGTCGGCGTCGAGCTCACGCCCAGCCTCGAGCCCTCCTCATAGCTCGCCTGAATCCGGCCGGCGTACTTGCCGGACTTCATGCACTCGTCGTAGCGGTTGAGGTCGAGCCCGTTCGCCTGGGCGTACTGGCGGAAGGTGGGCCCGGCGTCACCCTGGCTGGCCCATTCGGCCTGCCCGTCGTAGATCCGCTGATGCTGCTCCCAGTACTTGCCCTGCTCGTCGGCGCACGCCGCGGAATGCGCGGCCAGCCGGGAAAACGAGTGCTGCTGCAGCGGGAAGTCGCGATAGCGCCAGCGGAGGCGGCCCGTCCGGATGAGCCGCTCCTCGATGGTCGGCATCTGGAGGGTGGCGAAGGTCTGGCAGAAAGGGCACTGATAGTCGGCATACTCGGTGATCTCCACCGGCGCGTCGGCCGACCCCTTGAGGTAGCCCCGGAATCCGGCGGTGTCGGACGCCTGGATGGTGACGTTCGCCGGAATGCTCACGGTCTTCGGGCGCGCCAGCAGCACCCCAAGGACGCCGAGACCCACCACCGCGACGCCGATCAGAATCGCGTAGAACCGCTTCATTCCGCCGGGCGCGTCCGCCATGGCTCGTCGTCCTCCGGTTCGTCGGGAGAGAAGGGCTCCTGCCGCTGGGCGTCCTCCACGATGCGGCGACTCTCCGCCACCTCGGGGGTGTCGTACGTGATCCGGACCTCGTAGTGGAACAGCTCGCTCCGGGCGTCACCCATCAACCGGAGCAGCTCGGGGGCCCCCCGGAGCAGCTGGCCCGATTGGTCCAGCTCCTGGATCCGGGCCGCCAGCGCCCGGAGCAGCGCCGCCAGCCGGTCCGCCCGTGCGTCGTCGTAGACTTCGTCGTGCTCCGCCATGGCAACCTCGGGGACGGTGCCCAGTCCCCGCTCAAGTGTACGGGACGGGAAACGAAAAAGATAATGGGTTCGCGCCCGGTCGGGCCCCGTGGAAGGCGGCGTGAATCCTGCAGTTGGACGCTCCGTGGAGGACCCGAAATCGGCCCGGATCGCCCCTTTGCACCAAAAGGTGCAATCGGCTATATTCCGATTGATCACAACCCTCGACCGCGCGGCTTCCGCGGCCGCGAGCAAGGATGGTAGATGAGACAGCAGAAACTCCGGCGTGACCCTGATGCGGTGTCCTTTGCCCAGGCCCGTGACGAGATGTTCAGTCATATCCTCCGCTGCGGCGTCATCGATGCCCTGCCGGAGCATCAGAAGGACTGGTTCGACGACACCATGCTGTACCTGGCCGATCGGTACGAGGACCTGAGCGAAGAGGAGCTGACCCAGCTGCGCGTGCTGGGGGAGCGTTTCAGCCAGCCGGTCCAGCGCAAAGCCGAAGCGGCCACCACAGGCGCCGCCTGAGATCGCCGGAAAGACGTGAGGAGCGCCCCGGAGCAAGCCACTCCGGGGCGCTTTGACGTTCAGTCCTCGAGGTCCCAGCCGGCCGGAAGCCGGCGCCAGCGCCATCCCGCGGCAAGCCGCACCCCCCCACCCACCCCCGCTTCGGCGAACCACCCCGACCGGCTCCCCGGCGCGGATTCGAGTCCGAGCGTGAGCAGCAGGTAGCCCCGCTCCACCGGCCCGCCCACCACCGCCA
>DATCWW010000326.1:0-3599 GCA_036566145.1 Gemmatimonadales bacterium | reverse complement strand
CGGGCCGCGCACGAGCCGCCGCACTGCGTCGCGGTGCACGGGGTGCTCGCCGGCGGCGCCTACCCACGACTGCTGGCCGCCGGCATCCGGCGCCTGGTCACCTGCAACACGATCGTGCACCCGACCAACGAGATCGATGTGCACGACCTGCTGGCCGCCGCGGCGGCCCGGCAGCTCAGAACGGCTTGAACCCGGGGCTGCCGTACCGGGTCATGTGCAGCAGATCCCACAGCGGGATGGCGTAGGCGAGCAGCACCAGGCCGACCGCGACCGCGAACCAGAGGCCGAGCCGGTCCCAGATACCGTCGGTGTACCCGTCGGCGGGCGCTCCAAGCGACTCGGCCCATACGATCGGCGCCTGCGCCTGACGCTTGCCCGCGAGCAGCGTCCCCACCATCACCATCACGAACAGGCCCGCGCTGGCGAAGAGCACGATCCCGCCCAGAGCCGAGATCCTGGTCAGGAGCTCCCAGGCGTGTGCCTGCTCGGCGCCGGCGTAGGAGGTCGAGAACACCCGGCGGGGCAGACCCAGCAGTCCTGCCGCGTGGCCGGTGAAGGAGAAGAGCGCCATCCCCAGGAACCAGAGGTACGGCTGCACCCGGGCGAGGAGCCCGAGCTCCAGCTCCCGGCCGCTCACCTTGGGCACCAGCCAGTAGCATGCGCCCATGAAGGTGAGCGCGGCCGCGCTGCCCACGGTGAGATGGAAGTGGGCCGTGACCCAGGCCGTGTTGTGCACCACCGAGTTGAGGGCGTACGCCGCGTTGATCGACCCGCCGAAGCCGCCCACCATGAACAGGAGACACGCCAGCAGCACGCTGGACACCAGCGGATCGCCCCAGGGCAGGGTCCGGATCCAGCCGAAGAGCCCCTTGCCGCCGCGGAGCCGGCCCGCCACCTCCAGCGAGGCGACGATGGTAAACGCCGTCACCAGGCTGGGGAACGAGATGATCATGGTGTTGAACGTGTGGAACAGCTTCCAGCCCGCGGGGATCCCCGGATCCTGGAACTGGTGGTGGAGCCCGACCGGGGTCGAGAAGACCAGGAACATGGCGAACACCATGCGGCCGAGCGGCTCGCTGAACAGCTTCCCGCCGGCCTCGCGGGGGAGCACGGTGTACCAGATGGTGTAGGCGGGCAGGATCCAGAAGTACACCAGCGGATGCCCGAAGAACCAGAAGAGCGTCCGCGCCAGCAGCGGGTCCACCCGGTCCATCAGCCCGAGCGACCAGGGAATGAGCTGGAACAGCATCTCCGCCGCCACGCCGAGCGTCGCGAGCAGCCAGAGCATGGCGTTGGCCGTGGTCGCGTGCATGGCCAGGCTCACGGGCCGGCCCGGGTGCGACCGCCGCGCCGTCCGCCACGCCGCGATCATGGCCGCGGCCCAGACCCAGGAGGCCACCACCAGCAGGGTCAGGCCGATATAGAACAGGGGATGGGCCTGCAGCGGCGGGTAGAAGGTATAGAGCACGCTGGCGCGAAAGGCGAAGACGGTGGCGAGGGTCATGACGACTCCGGCGACCGCCACCGTGAAAGCGATCCACGCGACCCGGGGCCAGGGCACCGTCCCGATCTCCTTCTGCGCCACGGCGTATCCGAGGGCCATGATGAAGAAGGTGGTGAAGACCAGCGCCATCAGGATGCCGTGCGCGGTCACCGACATGTAGTACATGCTGGCCGAGCGGTAGGGCAGCTCGAGATTGGCGCGGCTGATGGCCTGCATCATCGCCATGGCGGCGGCGACGCCGAAGGCCAGGACCGAGACCCAGATGTGCGCGCGGATGAGCGGGTTCGCGGCCTCGCCGTCACGAGGGAGGGCCCGGGACGGGGTCTCGACGGAAACGCGGGCCTGGCCGGCTTCAGTTGCCATGGGACGCCTCGGGGGCCTTCCAGGCGGTCCGCGGCACCACGTGCAGCCTCGTCGCCATGGTGTGATGGCCGACGCCGCAGTACTCGTTGCAGGCGACGAGGTACTCGCCGGCGGCGAACCGGGTGGTGAACTGGCTCACGTAGCCGGGAATGACCATCGATTGGGCGTCGGTACGGACGATCTCGTAGCCGTGGATCACGTCGGCCGAGGTCATATGGAAGGTCACCGGCGTGTCCGCGGGGAGGGTCAGCTCGCCCGGAAGCCAGGCGAACATGAGCCCGACGATCGTGGCATGGATCCGGCCCGTTGCGTCCACGCTCACGCCCTGCCGCCGGAAGCGCGCATCGGTGAGCGCCTTGGTCGGGTCGATGGTCTCGACGTGACTGGGCGGGTGCACCTGGTGCCCGATGGCGGCCGCCGCCGTGCTGCCGAAGAAGAGCGCCAGCATCACGCCGACGCTCCACATCCAGATCCGCTCGTAGAGGTCGACGTTCATGGGGTCACCGGCTGGCGCGCGAGGAAGATGTACACGTAGATGGCGAACCACCCCGCCACGAAGAGCACGGCGTAGGCGCCCACGAACGCGAAGGTGCCGATGGGATGTTTGGGCAACCCGGGAGGCATCTCGGACATCAGCTGGCTCCTGTGAGTGTGGCGATCTGTGCCGCCGGCTCGGCGTGACACACCAGAACCGGCATGGGGGCCGTGCGAACGAGCTCGTCGGCCACGCTCCCGAGCACCGTGCGCGTGACGCCGGAGCGCCTACGGGTGGCGAGGGCCAGGATGTCGGCCCGCCAGCGCGTGGCGGCGGTCCGGAGGGCGGTGGCAGGGGCGCCGGAGAGTGGGGCGCGCCACTCGACGTGCAGCTGGCCACGGCCTTCCAGGCGTCCGGCGAGCTGGCTCAGGTAGCGCTCCGACTCCTGGCGCACAGCGTCGAGGGCGCTGGCGTGCAGCGGCAGTCGGATGGCCCGGATCAGCAGGCATTCGGTGGCCGCCTCGGTGGCCAGCGCCAGGGCGGCCGGAATGGCCCCCTCCGCCCGGGAGGACCCGTCTACGGCGATCGCGATGCGACGCGGCCCGCCGGCCGGGAGCTCGCGCGTATCCACCGCCAGCGGCTTGATCAGAAGCATGGGACAGCGCAGCTCGTGCGCCAGTCGGTGCGCGGTTCCGCCCAGCAGGAGCCGGGCAATCGCGCCTCGGCCGTGAGTCGTTCCAACCACCAGATCGACTTGGCGCTCCTTGGCGTATGCCGCCAGATTCGGCACGACATCCCCGCCGCGGAGCAGGTCGATGTCCACCGGGACCCCAAACGTCGCCACACACGCTCGCAGGTCTCTAAGGTATCGCTCCTCCTCAACCCGCAGCACCTCGTCGTCCCGGCTGCCGATGGCCGGCGCGTCTTCCGCCGGGCCAATCGGGTGCACCACGACCAGGGCGAGCCTCCCGCGGGCCCGCCGGGCGATATCGGCGGCGGGCAGCAGGGCATGCTGGGCCATGGCGGTTCCGTCCAGCGGCACCAGAATCGAGCGATACATCGGCGTATGCTCCGAGATGCGGGGCGGAAGAATTCTTCAGCTTCGGAGCGGCACGACCAGTAGCGGCAGGCTCGTCTGCCGCAGCAGCTTCGCTGCGACGCTGCCGAGCAGCGCGCGATTCACACCCGAGAGCCCGTGGGTGCCCACCACGAGGCAGTCCGCCCCAGCGGAGCGGCCGATCTCGCCCAGCGCACGAG
>DATCWW010000316.1:0-8428 GCA_036566145.1 Gemmatimonadales bacterium | reverse complement strand
CGGGCCGCGCTGGCGCTCCGGACCATCGCCGCGAACGCGCGGCGCTCGGTCTTCCTGCCTCTCATGGCGATCTTCGTGTCGCTCGGAGTGCTGTTCTTCGTGCTGCCGAGGGTGACGGCCCACGTCTTCGGGGTGATCTGCGCGTGGCTGGCGATCGGGGCCGGGCGCGAGGCGTTCCGGCGGCGGGCGGACCGCTAGGCGCTAGTCGTGGTCCGCTCCGCGGCCCAGCGCCTCGAATCGGGCGCGCTGCTCCGGAGTGAGAATCTGCAGCAGGTCGGTCCGGGTCCGGCCGGCGATCGAATCGAAGCGGGGACGGACCTGGTTCCGCAGGGCTCGCATCTCGGCCTCACGCCGCGCCAGGACGCTGTCCACCCGGACCCGCTGCTCCCCGCTCAGGTCGAGGCTGGCGTCCAGCCGATCGAGCAGCTCGCTCCGCGGGTGACGGTTGGGCGGAGGACGGAACGCCGTGCCGCGGGCCAGGAACCCGAGGTGCCGGGACTGCGACATCGACCGGTCGAGCGCGACTCCTGCGGCAACCCCGCCGACCGCCGCGAGCAGCAGGGCGAGCACCGCAAGCAGGCGGGGGCGGAGCCGGGCCCAGGTCATGGCTCCCTCCAGGGTGACAGCGCGTCGGAGTCGTCGCCCGAGATCAGGGAGGCCAGGACGGCGTCGCCGGGGTACCGGTCGATCACCTGAGCCACGGCAGCGGTCTCCGGTGCCGCCTCGCCGGCCGCCGAAGCCTGGAACCGCGATCCGAAGAGCACGAGTCCGCTCAGGAGGACGGCGGCCACTCCGGCGGCGGCCGCCGCCGGCGCCCAGCGGGCGGCGATTTCCCACCACGCGGGCGCGGTGATACGGGCGGCCTCGCGGCCCACCGCGCTCATGATCGCCCCTTCGAGCCGGGAGCGGTCCCTCTCTCCCAAAGGCGGGACCGACACTCGCCCCAGCAAGCGCTGCAGTACGGGATCAGGGACCGGATCCCGGTCCCACGCGCCGTCATCCCTCATCGAGAGCCTCCTGGAAGGGCGCCAGCCGCTCCCGCAGCGCGCGCCGCCCCTGATGCAGGTACCACCGGACCGTGCCGGGATTGAGCCCCAGCATCTCCCCGATCTCCGCCCCCGAGAAGCCGTCGAGGTCGAAGAGCTGGACGATGAGGCGCTGCCGCTCGGGCAGCTCCGCCAGCGCCCCCAGCACCGTCTCGGCCAGATCGGACCGCTCCGCGTCCGCCGAGGGATCGGCCGCCCCCGGGTGCCGTTCCGCCTCGAGCGGCTCGGCGGCTCGGCGGGCCAGCGACTTCCGCAGGTTGAGACCGCGGGTCCATACGATGCGATAAAACCACGGCCCGAACGGCCGGGAACGATCGAACGAGCGGAGATTGGCCAGGGCGGTCAGGAACGCCTCCTGAACCAGGTCCTCCGCATCCTGCCGGTTGCTCAACAGCCGGTACGCGACATTGTAGGCCGGCTGGAGGTACCGGCGAACCAGCGGCGCGAAGGCCTCGGCATCGCCCCCCAGCACCCGCTCGACCAGAGCGGCGTCGGCCGCGATGTCGTCCCGGGGCCCGGCCCCACGGGGGGAGCTCACCGGCCGCCCATCACGGAAACCCTATGCGACCAGCATGTATACACCCCGGTGGCCGGGAGCGTTGGCCCAACGGAGAAACTGGCCCGGGTGTATATCAATCGGTCATCCTCGCTTGGTGCGACCCGGCCTGTCGCCGGCGAATCTGAGTCGCGGCGCCAGGGCTGTCTTTGCGCCTCCGGCGGGGTAGCATTCGGCGTCTGCCGGGGCCTTCGAACTGTACAGGATACTGACTCCCATGCGTCAAGTCCCGCTCGCGGTGGCCGTGGGTACCCTGCTCCTCGCTCCGGGGACAGCCAGGGCTCAGGCCCGAAGCATCACGCTGGCCGATGCGATCCGCCTCTCCGAGCGGGTGCAGCCTGGGGTGGTCCGGGCCGCCGGGACGGTGACGACTGCGGCGGCCCAGCGGCGGAGCGTCATGGGCTCCTACCTTCCCTCGGTCACGGCCAGCTCTTCGGCCAGCGACTTCTACAGCGAGGGTCCCTCCCGGGTCGATCCGGTGACCGGCCAGGTGATCAGCGGCAGTACCACTAACCGGAGCGTCAGCACGTCGCTCAGCGCCAGCATGGACCTTTTCACCGGCTTCCGCCGCGGCGCCGAGAGCCGTGCCGCCAAGGCCGGACAGACCGCGGCGGAGGCATCGCTGGTCGATGCCCGCTTCCAGCAGGCCCTGGCCACCACCAATCAGTTCTTCAACGCGCTGGCCGCCGCCCAGCTGGTCAAGGTCCGGCAGGCCAGCGTGCGGCGGGCCGAGGAGCAGCTCAAGGTGTCGGTCAACAAGCTGCTCGCCGGGTCGGCCACGCGGTCCGACACGCTGCGCTCCCGGGTTACCCTGGGCAGCGCCAGCCTCGACCTGATCCAGGCCGGCACCGCGCTGGCCAGCGCCGAGGCTGAGCTGGCGCGGCTGGTGGGCGAGCCCGGCCGCCTCCAGGCCGCCGACGACTCGGCCTTCTACCAGGTCGTAGCCCCGCTCGACACCGTGGCCATCCGCACCGAGGCGGAGGCCACCTCGCCCCTCGTGCGCAGCACCGTGGCCGAGGCCGACGCCGCCCGGGCCGGCCTCTCCGCGGCCAAGTCGGCCTACTGGCCCAGCCTCACGCTGGGAGGCAACACCTCCTGGAACGCCACCGGGGCCAACGACTACGAGCTGCTGAACCAGCGTCAGCTCACCCTGGGCCTGCGGTGGAACCTGTTCGACCGGTTCGACCGGGAGCTGAGCATCACGCAGCAGTCGGCCGACCTCGACGTGGCCGACGCCAGCGCGGCCGACGCACGCCGCGAGGTCGCCTCCCAGCTTACCGCGGCGCTGGCCCAGCTCGACGCCGCCCGGACCCAGATCGACATCACCCAGACCAGCGTGGTCGCGGCCACCGAGGATCTCCGGGTCCAGCAGGAGCGCTATCGGCTGGGCGCCTCCACCATCGTGGACGTGCTCAGCTCGCAGGAAGCCCTCAACCAGGCGGAGGTCGACGTGGTGGTGGCCCGCTTCACCTACCTCCGCGCCAAGGCCCAGATCGAGGCCCTGATCGGACGGACCCTGTGACCGGATCGTTCACCGATACCGCGGAACGGATGGCCATGCTCCCGGCGGACATTCCCCGGGATGCCGTGATCGTCACCCGGAACCTGCAGCGCGATTACGACATCGGCGGCGAGGTGGTGCACGCCCTCCGAGGAGTCGACGTGGTCATTCGGAAGAACGAGTTCGTCGCCATCATGGGACCGTCGGGCTCGGGCAAGTCCACCCTCATGAACATGATCGGCTGCCTCGACAGCCCGACGGCGGGCGAGTACTGGCTGAACGGCCACCGGGTGAGCGAGCTGGACGACGACGAGCTGGCCCGGATCCGGAACAAGGAGATCGGATTCGTGTTCCAGACCTTCAACCTGCTGCCCCGGGCCACGGCGCTGCACAACGTGGAGCTCCCCCTGGTCTACGCCGGGCTGGGATCCAAGGAGCGCCGCGCGCTGGCGAGTGATGCGCTCGCGCGGGTCGGGCTGAGCGACCGGGTCCAGCACCGGCCCAACGAGCTCTCCGGCGGACAGCGGCAGCGCGTGGCCATCGCGCGCTCGCTGGTCAACTCGCCCAGCATCCTGCTGGCCGACGAGCCGACCGGCAATCTCGACAGCGCCACCAGCGAGGAGATCATGGGCCTCTTCGAGGCGCTGCACCGGGAGGGGCAGACCATCGTCGTGGTGACCCACGAGGTCGACATCGCCGCGCACGCGCTGCGCCAAATACACCTGAAGGACGGCCATGTGGAGCGGGACTTCGCCGCCCCGGGGAGGCGGGGATGAGGCTTCGGGTGATTGGCGCGCTCGCCGTGGCCGCCCTCGCCGGCTGCAAGAAGGCGGCGGCGCCGGTGGTCTACCAGGCGCTGCCGGTGGAGCACCGCGACATCGTGGTCTCGGCGCAGGCGTCGGGCACGGTGCAGCCCGACACGGTGGTCGAGGTCAAGTCCAAGGCTTCGGGCGAGATCCTCGACCTCCGGGTAGAGACCGGCCAGCTGGTCAAGCGGGGGACCATGATGGTGCGGGTGGACCCACGCAACCCGCGCAACCAGGTGGCCCAGGCCCAGGCCGATCTCGAGGTGGCTCAGGCTCAGCTCGCCAACGCCACCTCCCAGAAGCGTCGGGCCGACGCGCTGTTCGAGACCCAGTCGATCACCGAACAAGAGCACGAGACCGCCCTGCTCGACTACGCCAACGCCAAGGCCAACGTGGTGCGGGCCAAGGTGGCGGTGGAGACCGCCAAGGATCAGCTCGACGACACCAACGTCCTCGCTCCCATCACCGGCACCATCATCGAGAAGGACGTCGAGCGGGGCCAGGTGATCTCCTCGCCCACCAAGGACGTCGGCGGCGGTACCGTCCTGCTCAAGATGGCCGACCTCGGCCTGGTTCAGGTGCGTACCCTGGTGGACGAGACCGACATCGGGAAGATCCAGGTCGGCCAGCGGGCGACGGTGACGGTGGACGCGTTCCCCAACCGCCCCTTCGAGGGGTCGGTGCTCAAGATCGAGCCCCAGGCCCAGACCGAGCAGAACGTGACCATGTTCCCGGTGCTGGTGCGGATCGACAACCGGGCCGGGCTGCTGCGGCCGGGGATGAACGCCGAGGTGGAGATCCACGTGGGCGAGCGGCCGAACGTGCTGGCGGTCCCCAATGCGGCGCTCCGCACCCAGCGCGACGTGGGTTCGGCGGCGCAGGTCCTGGGGCTCTCGCCGGAAGCGGTGGATCGCCAGCTCGCAGCGGAGCAGCAAGGCGGCCAGGCGTCCCTGGGCGCGGCGGCCGGCGGCGATTCGTCCCGGCACGATTCGGCCGGCGGCGCCACCATGACCCTGGGCAACGGGCGCACCGTCACCCTGCCGCCCGGCGTCACCGAGGCGCAGGTCCGGGCGGCCTTCATGAAGCGCCGATCGGGCGGCCAGCTCACGCCGGAGGAAACGGTGATCATGGACAAGGTCCGCCAGGCCGGTGGGGCCGGCATGCGCCGCGGCTCCGGAGGGAACGAGGGAGTCTATGGCGGACGGTACATCGTCTTCGTCAAGCGCCCCTCGGGTCCCACGCCGGTCTGGGTCCGCACCGGGCTCACCGATCTCGACTACAGCGAGGTGGTAAGCGGACTGAGCGAGTCCGATTCGGTCCTGGTGCTGCCGAGCGCGAGCCTGGTGCAATCGCAGCAGGAGATGCAGGAGCGGGCCAATCGGGCGACCGGCGGCGGGGCCGTGCCCGGCATGCGCCAACAGCAGCAGCAGCAAACGAGCGGGGCGCGCTGACATGCTGCTGGGCGAGACGGTGGCGGTGGCCTTCCGGGCGATCCGGGCGAACAAGCTCCGGTCCCTGCTCACCATGCTGGGCATCATCATCGGTGTAGGCGCCGTGATCACCATGGTGGCTCTCGGCACCGGCGCCCAGAAGGCGGTGCAGGACCGGATCGCGGCGCTGGGCGCCAACGTCTTCACCGTCTTCGCGGGCCAGGCGCGCTTCGGCGGCGTCCGCATCACCGACCGTACCATCCTGAGCACCGACGACTATGACGCTCTCCAGCGCGACGCCACGCTGCTCAAGGCCGTGGTGCCCGAGATGCAGCAGTCGCTGCAGGTGAAGTACGGGAATCAGAACAGCAATCTCAGCATCGTCGGCACGACCGCGGACTACGTCGAGGTGAAGAACTACACGGTGCCTTACGGCCGGATGTTCACCGCCGGTGACGACGAGGCCCGCCAGCGCTACGCGGTGTTGGGGTCCTCGGTACCCCGCATGTTGGGTGGCAACCCGGGCGCGATGATCCACCAGACTCTGCTCATCCGCGGGATTCCGTTCGAGATCGTCGGCGTGCTGAGCGAGAAGGGCGCGGCCGGCGGGTTCGGCCCCAACCCCGACGAGCAGATCCTGATCCCGCTCGAGACCGCCAAGTACCGGGTGTTCGGCTCCGACCGGCTCCGGACGCTCTCGGTCGAGGTGAAGGACGGGGTGCCGATCCAGCAGGGGATGGTGGACCTGGAGCGGATCCTGCGGCGGGAGCACCGGATCCGTCCCGGCGCCGACAACGACTTCACCATCCGGAACCCGCAGGACATCCTCGCCACTCAGCAGGAGGCCACCCAGGTCTTCACCACCCTCCTCGCCAGCATCGCGGCGGTGAGCCTCGTGGTCGGCGGGATCGGCATCATGAACATCATGCTGGTCTCGGTCACCGAGCGGACCCGGGAGATCGGGGTCCGCAAGGCGCTCGGCGCCCGCCGGCGAGACATCATGCTGCAGTTCCTGGTCGAGGCGCTGGCCCTCTGCCTCATCGGCGGGCTGATCGGCATCGCGCTGGGCACCGGCGCCGCGATGGTGCTGTCCCGGTGGATGCAGTGGAACACCCTGATTTCCCCTGAGGCGGTGGCGGTGGCCTTCGGGTTCAGCGCCGTGGTGGGGCTCTTCTTCGGCATCTGGCCCGCCCGCCGAGCCGCCCGGCTCGACCCGATCGAGGCGCTCCGCTACGAATAGAACCGGCGGGGCGCGGGCCGCGTTGTATCGGTAGATTGCCCGCAACCCCCGGAGACGATCGCATGGCAACCCGGACCCCCGTCAAGCGCCACCACGGGATCGTACGCCTCACCCACTGGCTGAATGCCGTCTTCCTGCTCGGGATGATCGCGAGCGGGCTCCAGATCTACCTGGCCTTCGCCCACTTCGGGCCGCGGGGCGAGCCGTACTATCCCAACCCGCTCGACGGCGGTCCGATCCCGCGCTGGGCCCGGCTGGGGGGCTGGCTCGCGGGCGGCCTCAACTGGCATTTCGCGCTCGCCTGGCCGTTCGTGCTCACCGGCCTGCTCTATCTCGGATTCCTGGTCTGGAGCGGGGAGTGGCGCTCGCTTCTCTTCCGGCCGCGGGACGTCGGCCCCGCCATCCAGATGCAGCTCTACTACCTGCGGCTCCGGCGCGAGCATCCGCCGCAAGGGAAGCACAACGCCCTGCAGAAAGGCGCGTACACCGCCATCGTGCTGCTCGGCGTGGTCTCGGTGCTCAGCGGGTTCGCCATCTACAAGCCGGTGCAGCTCGCCTGGCTCACCTCCCTGTTCGGGGGGTACGAGCTGGCGCGCTACTGGCATTTCTGGGCGGTGTGGATCTTCATCGCCTTCACCCTGCTCCACGTGATGCTCGTGCTGCTGGTGGATCCCGCGTCGCTCCGGGCGATGATCTCGGGGTGGTACCGGGGGAGGTTCCCCAGCCATGGCTGACCCGGGCGGGGTGAACCGGCGAGACTTTCTGCGCCTGGGGCTGGCGGCGGGCCCGGCCTCGCTGATCGCCGCGTGCGGCTGGGACGGCGGCGCGCTGCTCGAGCCCCGGCTCCGCATGGTGAGCCGGATCAACGACTGGGTAGGCGAGCACATCCTCCAGTCCAACCGGCGCCTCGCCCGGGAGTATCCGATCTCGGCGCGCACGCCGGAGCAGGCGTTCCCGGCCTATTCCATCACCTACAATCGCCAGCGCCGCTTTCCCGATCCGCCGTCCGACTGGGCGCTCGAAGTGGGCGGCCTGGTGCGGAAGCCGGTGCGCCTCACCCTGCCGATGCTCCAGGCGATGCCGAGCGTCACCTACACGGTGAAGCATCACTGCGTCGAGGGCTGGACCGCCGTCGCCACGTGGACCGGAGTGCCGGTGTCGTCCGTGCTCGCGATGGTCGAGCCGCTGCCGACCGCGCGCTATCTGCGCTTCGATTCGTTCGACAGCGGGTACTCCAACGGCTGGGATCTCACCAGCGCCGCCCATCCGCAGACCATCCTGGCCTACGCCCGGAACGACCAGCCGCTGCCGAGCACCCGGGGCGCGCCGCTCCGGCTGTACTCGCCGGTCAAGCTCGGCTACAAGCTCACCAAGTACCTGAGCGCCATGACCCTCACCGCCGAGCGCCACGGCGGGTACTGGGAGGACCAGGGGTACCCCTGGCTCGGCGGGGTCTGACGCTCAGCTCTCGTCTTCCGGCGCCAGGCTGACTTCCGCGGCACCGTCGGGCGTGTAGCTGACGTACACGGTCCATGGCTGGCAGCACACCGGGCAGTCCTCCACGTACTCCTGGCTCGCTCCGCCTCCCGGGTCGAGCGCGATCTCGCTCGCTTCGCCGCAGTAGGGGCAGCGGACCACCGCCTCGGTATCCGCGGTGCCGTCGCCCAGGGGAAACTCCTCGTCCAACCGATCGTCCTCGATCACGTCGTCCTCCTCGCCCGCGCCGCGGGGTGCCAGCCCGCGGATATATTCCCGGCCCATGAGCCGGCTCGCCACGCGCTTCCGGATTCCGCTCGCGCTCACGGCCGCGCTGCTGGCGGCTCGGGTCTTCGCGGCGGCGCCGCTGACC
>DATCWW010000150.1:0-16315 GCA_036566145.1 Gemmatimonadales bacterium | reverse complement strand
GCGCCGCGGGCCGCGAGGTACCGCTGTCCCCCGAGCACCAGCGCCGCCGCCGAGCCGATGAGCAGGAGCGGGCGACCCGCGGCGCGGCGGGAGCGCCGTGCCGGAGCGCGTTGTTCCGACTCCATCGGCGGCACTTCGGGGTAGGTGATGTTCGGCAGCACCACCTCGGCCGCCGGCGCGGGCCGCGGCATCTGCACCACGGCGGGCGCGGGTCGAGGAGTCTCCAGCACCGCGACCGGCGAGTAGCGCTCCATCGGCCCCTCGGCTTCGGCCTCGTCGAAATCGGCTTGCCGGCGACCTATCGCCGCGCGCATCGCGAGCACCGGCGATTCCGCTGCCGCGGTCGCGGTGGGCGGCGCCTTGGCCGGAGGGGGCGAGGGGACGCGAACAGGTGAGGGCGCGGTGCTGACGGGCGCGGGCTCCGCCATGGACGCAGGCGGCTTCGGCGCAGCCGAGCTCGGCGCCGGGGGCGGCGCGGCGGACGGAAATGCGAACGTGGGCGCCGGCATCTCGGAGAGGGAAGGCTGCGGTCCCGTCGGCGTAGGCGTGAAACTGCCCTCGAGAGCCTTCTTGTAATGCGGATGGAACTCGATCGGCAGCCACTTCTGCGATGCGGCGTGGTAGATCCGGGCGCGCGGAGTGACGAAGCCGTTGCGAATGCCGGTCGCCAGCTCTTCGATGGTACGGAAGACCGCCTCTTCGCCAGGCTTGACTTCGATGCGATACATGCCGCCCTCGTGAGCGCCGGAGGATGCACCGACGCATGCCAAATTCGTGCTCGCCGTTGGTGCAGTATCCTGCAGCCGGACATGGAGTTCGCTCGCGTTCGCGCCTCGTTGCCAGAGAGTGCTGAACCGGGCTCCGAGCCGCGAGTTACCGGCCCGTGCTGGAGGAGACTCGCGCGCCGGACGCAGGGCGCGCACGCTGGTGCACCAGACGTCCGGCCGTTCGGCGCTCAAGAGGTCTGGTAGAATGCACGGCCACGCGCCCCTGGCGCGGGGGGACGGGCGCGTCCTTTTTCTCCCCATGTCCCAGTCCCGTCCTGCCGCGCTCGAGGCCGTCGCCGTCGCGAAACGGTTCGGTCCGGTCACCGCGCTCGACGGAGTCTCGCTCGAGATCGCGGCGGGGGAGTGCGTGGCCCTGATCGGCGAGAGCGGCTCGGGCAAGACCACGCTGCTGCGCTGCTTCAACCGGCTCACCCATCCGGACCAGGGGCAGGTGCTGGTTGGAGGCGCCGATGTGGCCCGGGGAGATCCGGTGCTCCTCCGCCGCACCATCGGGTATGTGCCGCAGGAGGGCGGCCTGCTGCCCCACTGGCGGGTTCTCCGAAACGTGGCGCTGGTACCCTGGCTGCGGGGCGAGCCGGACGGAGAAGCGAAGGCGAGCGCCGCGCTGCGGCTGGTGGGGCTCGAGCCCGAGGCGTTCGCGCGGCGTTGGCCCCGGGACCTGTCCGGCGGCCAGCGGCAGCGAGTCGCGGTGGCGCGCGCGCTGGCGCTCCGTCCCGAAGTCGTGCTGCTGGACGAGCCGTTCGGGGCATTGGACGCGATCACGCGGGCCGACCTCCAGTCCACCTTCCTGGCGGTCCGGCGCGAGCTGGGATTCACCGCCGTGCTGGTCACCCACGACATCGCGGAA
This sequence comes from Gemmatimonadales bacterium, assembly GCA_036566145.1. GTDB lineage: Bacteria > Gemmatimonadota > Gemmatimonadetes > Gemmatimonadales > GWC2-71-9 > CAVVWJ01. Next base: position 14,680 of record DATCWW010000150.1, on the reverse strand, counting down.
GCCTTCTTGCTGGCGGACCGGGTGGCGGTGCTGCGGGAGGGGCGGCTGGAGCAGATCGACTCGCCGGAGCGGCTGCGCACCGCACCCGGAACGCCCTACGTGGCCGAGCTGCTTCGGCGGGCGCGGGTCGCATGAGCGCTCTGCTTCTGGCCCTGCTCTTGGGCGCGGCCGTGGTGCAGACGCCGGAGGCGACGCCGGTGGTGGTCGGCTCCAAGCCTTTCGGCGAGTCGTACGTGCTCGCCGAGATGTTCGCGCAGCTGCTGGAGGCTCGCGGAATCCGGGTCCAGCGCCGCCTCGGCCTCGGCGCGACCGAGATCGCATTCGGCGCCCTTCGGAGCGGCGCGGCCGACGTCTATCCGGAGTACACCGGCACCGGGCTCCTCGCGATCCTGGGCGAGCGGCCCGCCGCCGATCCGGCGGAGGTCTACGATCGGGTGAGCCGGGAGTTCCGCCGGCGCTGGGGCATGCGCTGGCTCCCGCCGCTGGGATTCGAGAACACCTACGCCGTCGCCGTCCGCCGGGGCACCGCCGACAGTCTCGGCCTCCGGAGCCTGAGCGATCTGGCCCGGGTCGGTGCCCGGCTCCGCGCCGGGCTCACACCCGACTTCATCGGCCGGCCCGACGGGTTGCCGGGGCTCCAGGGCGCCTACGGCCTTCGCTTCGCCGGGGTGCGGGCCCTGCTGCCGGCGGTGAAGTACCAGGCGCTCGCCGCGGGAGAGGTGGATGTGATCGACGGGTACTCGACCGACGGGTTCATCGCCCGCTACGACCTGGTGGTGCTCCGGGACGACCGGCGGTTCTTCCCACCCTACGAGGCGGCCGCGCTGATCGGCCGGAGGCTGGCGGAGCACCGGCCCGATGCGGTGGCCGCTCTGACCGAGCTCGGTGGTCGCCTCGACGTGGAGACGATGCGGCGGCTGAATCGGCGGCTGGAGGTGGACGGGGAGCCGATCCCGCGCGTGGCGCGCGAGGCGCTCGTCGAGCTCGGCCTTCTCGGCGGGACGATCGAGACGGCCCGATCCGCCTCCCGCCGGCAAGGGGTGTGGCAGTATATGTGGGAGCAGCGGCGCACCCTCGCGTCGCTCACCGCGCGGCACCTCCTCCTGGTGCTGATCTCGCTCGGCGCCGCCGTGGCGGTTGCGGTTCCGGTGGGGCTCGGGCTGGAGCGGCTCCCCGGCGGCGCGGAGGGGGTCATCCGCGGCGCGGGTGTGCTGCAGACGCTCCCCGGGATCGCGCTGCTCGCCTTCATGATCCCGCTGCTCGGGATCGGCGTAGTTCCCGCCCTGGTGGCGCTCTTCCTCTATTCCCTCTACCCGATCCTGCGCAACACCTACAGCGGAGTGCGGGACGCCGCCCCGGAGGCGGTCGCGGCGGGTCGCGCCCTGGGCATGACGCCGAGGCAGATCCTCCGCTGGGTCCGGCTGCCGTTGGCGGCGCCGGTCATCATGGCCGGGATCCGCACTGCGGCGGTGATCAACGTCGGCACCGCGACGCTGGCGGCCTTCATCGGCGCCGGCGGACTGGGCGACCCGATCGCCGCCGGACTCGCGCTCTCCGACAGCCGGATGATCCTGTCCGGCGCCTTGCCGGCCGCGTTGCTCGCGCTGCTCGTGGACGGGGTGCTGGGGTGGTGCGAACGGTGGGTGAGGCCGGGGGGAGGGTAGGCAGGCGCACAGGCGCACAGGCGCGAAGGCGCGAAGGCGCAAGGCGGTACGGCGTACGAGTGTGATCCATCAACTGGCGCCAGGGCACCTTCCCCCTATCTCTCCTTGCGCCTGTGCGCCTGTGCGCCTGTGCGCCTTCGCGCCTTCGCGCCTTCGCGCCTGTGCGCCTGTGCGCCTTCGCGCCTTCGCGCCTGTGCGCCCTCGCGCCTTCGCGCCCTACCGCCATCTTGCCCCCCACCCACCTAGCCACCTAGGATAATGCCCCCATGCGTCTCCATCCCTTCCGGGCGCTGCGCCCGCGGCCCGAAGTCGCCGACCAGGTCGCGGCGGTTCCCTACGACGTGGTCAACCGCACCGAGGCGGCCGAGCTGGCCCGGGGCAACCCCCGCAGCTTCCTCCACGTCGGCCGGTCGGACATCGATCTCCCGGAGGAGGTGGACGCCTACGATCCGCGGATCTACCTGCGGGCGCGTGAGGCGCTGGATCAGTTCGTCCTCGAGGGCACCCTGCTCCGGGACGAGGAGCCGGCGCTCTACCTCTACCGGCAGACGATGGACGGCCGGGAGCAGGTCGGCGTGGTCGGCTGCGTCCACGTGGACGACTACGAGCGCGATCTGATCCGCAAGCACGAGAAGACCCGCCCCGACAAGGAAGACGACCGCACCCGCCACGTTCTCGCGCTCAACGCGAACGCGGAGCCGGTGTTCCTCACCTATCGGCCGCGGCCCGAGATCGACGCGCTGGTGACCCGGGAGACGGCGGCGCCGCCGCTCTACGACTTCACCGCGCCCGACGGGGTCCGGCACACCGTCTGGCGGGTCGCCGCGCCGGCCGGCCTGGCCCGCGCGTTCGACCCGGTTCCCCATTCCTACGTGGCCGACGGGCACCACCGCTCCGCCAGCGCGTGGCGGGCGGGCAAGGAGCTCCGGGGAAAGAACGCCCGCCATCGGGGCGACGAGGAGTACAACTGGTTCCTGGCCGTGCTCTTCCCCTCGGCGCAGCTCCGCATCCTCCCGTACAACCGGGTGGTGCGCGACCTGAACGGCCTCACGCCCGACGCGGTGCTGGAGCGACTGCGCGGCGTCGGGCGGCTGCAGCCGGCATCGAGTCCCGAGCCCGACCGCCCGGGTGTCTTCGGTGTCTATCTGGCCGGCCGGTGGTATCGGCTGGAGCTGGACCCGGCCACCATCGATCGGCGCGATCCGATCGCGTCGCTGGACGTGGCCCTGCTCCAGGACCGGGTGCTGGGACCGATCCTGGGCATCGGCGACCCGCGCACCGACAAGCGGATCGACTTCGTGGGCGGCATCCGGGGACCGGCGGAGCTGGCCCGGCGAGTGGACTCCGGCGAGACGGCGATCGCCTTCGCGCTGTATCCCACCTCGCTGGAGCAGCTCATGGCGGTGTCCGACGCCGGGCAGGTGATGCCGCCCAAGAGCACCTGGTTCGAGCCCAAGCTGCGCAGCGGGTTGTTCGTCCACGAGCTGGAGTGAGCGCATGAAGGTTCTCATCGCCGACAAATTCGAGAAGGTCGGCATCGACGGTCTCAAGGAGCTGGGGTGTGAGGTGGTCTCCCAGCCCGACGTGAAGGCGGAAGGGCTCGCGGCCCTGATCCGGGAGACCGATCCCCACATCCTCATCGTCCGGAGCAAGAAGGTCGGCGCCGAGGCGCTGAGCGCGGGCACCGCGCTCACGCTGGTGATCCGGGCCGGGGCCGGCATCGACACGATCGACGTCGCCACCGCCTCGAGCCGGGGGATCTTCGTCAGCAACTGTCCCGGCAAGAACTCCATCGCCGTGGCCGAGCTGGTGATGGGGCTGCTCCTCGCCTGCGACCGGCGGATTCCCGACCAGGTCGCCGACCTCCGGCAGGGCCGGTGGAGCAAGGGCGAATTCTCCAAGGCGCGGGGGCTCTACGGCCGGCGGCTCGGCGTGGTGGGCCTGGGGCAGATCGGCCGGGAGGTGGCGTCACGCGCGCGCGCGTTCGGGATGCGGGTGATCGCCTGGTCGCGGAGCCTCACCCACGAGGAGGCCGACGCGCTGGGCCTGGTGTACGCCCAGACGCCGCTCGAGGTGGCGCACCACGCCGACGCGGTCACCGTCAACGTCGCGGCCAACGCCGACACGAAGCACCTGGTGAACGCCGAATTCCTGGCGGCGATGCGGCCGGGCGCGTACCTGATCAACACCTCGCGCGGCTCGGTGGTGGACGAGGCGGCGCTGGCCCGGGCCATCGAGGAGAAGAAGATCCGCGCCGGGCTGGACGTCTTCCAGAGCGAGCCGGCGGGATCCACCGGGGAGTTCGCCCCGGCGATCGTGCAGCTGCCCGGCGTCTACGGCACCCACCACGTGGGGGCCTCCACCGACCAGGCCCAGGTGGCGATCGCGCACGAGGTGATCCGGATCGTGCAGGCCTTCCGCGACACCGGCGAGGTGCCCAACGTGGTGAACCGGCTGGCCCGCAGCAGCGCGACCCACGTGCTCTCGATCCGGCACCGGAACCGCCCCGGCGTGCTGGCGCACGTGTTCGGGGTGCTGGCGGGCGCCGAGATCAACGTCGAGGAAGTGGAGAACATCATCTACCACGGCGCCCAGGCCACCCTGGCGCGGATTCACCTCGACGGCGTGCCGACCAACGGCGCCCTGGACCGCATCCGCGGCGGGAACCCGGATATCATTAGCGTCGAACTGAGCGAGATCTGAGCGCGTCACCCCCATCAGGACATTCGGCCATGCCCACCGACCGCATCTTCAACTTTTCCGCCGGCCCCGCCGTGCTGCCCGAGCCCGTCCTCCGCAAGGCGCAGGAGGCGATCTGGAACGTGACGGGCAGCGGCATCGGAATCATGGAGCACAGCCACCGGGGCAAGGTGTTCGACAAGATCCGGGACGAGGCGGAGCAGGACTGCCGCGACCTCGCGGGCATCTCCGACGCCTACGAGGTGCTCTTCCTGCAGGGCGGCGCCTCGCTCCAGTTCTCGATGGTGCCGATGAACCTCCTCCCCGCCGACCGGACGGGCGATTACCTGCTGACCGGTGTCTGGGCCCAGAAGGCGGTGAAGGAGGCCAAGATCCTGGGCTGCAAGGTGCATCTCGCGGCCACCGGCGAGGCGACCAACTTCGACCGGATTCCGGCGGCATCGGAGATCAAGTACTCGCCCTCGCCCGCGTACGTGCACCTCACCACCAACAACACGATCTACGGCACCCAGTGGCGGAGCGAGCCGCCGGTGCCGGCGGGCGTACCGCTGGTGGCCGACACGTCGAGCGACATGTACAGCCGGCCGATCGACATCAACAAGTACGGCCTGCTCTACGCCGGTGCCCAGAAGAACCTGGGTCCGTCGGGACTGGTGCTGGTGATAATCCGGAAGGACCTGGTCGAGGCCGGCCCCAAGACGCTGCCGACCATGCTGCAGTACCGCACCCACGCGGCGGAGAAATCACTCTACAACACGCCGCCGACCTTCGCGATCTACTTCATGGGGCAGGTCTTCAAGTGGATCAAGCAGGAGGGCGGGCTCGAGGCCATGGCGGAGTACAACGGGAGCAAGGCGAAGCTGCTCTACGATTTCATCGACCAGAGCGACTTCTTCCGCGGCACGGCGCAGAAGGACAGCCGCTCGCTCATGAACGTCTGCTTCCGCGCGCCGACCGAAGAGCTGGAGGCCAAGTTCATCAGCGAGGCGACCAAGCGGGGCCTCGACGGCCTCAAGGGGCACCGCAACGCCGGCGGGATGCGCGCCAGCATCTACAATGCGTGCCCCCGCGCGGCGATCGAGTCCCTGGTGGCGTTCATGAAAGAGTTCGAGCGGGCCAACCGGGCGGCCACGCCGGCCTGATGCGGGTGCGGGCCTAGCTACTCGCGGGGAGTCCGGCGAGGCGGTACACCAGCGCGGCCGCCACGATATCCTCGGCGGCCACGCCGACCGATTTGAACAGCGTCACCTCGTCCTCGGTCTGCCGCCCGGGTGCGGCGCCGGCGACGAGCTCGCCGATCTCCGCCACCACCGTTCCCGCCATGACGTCGCCTGACTCACGAGTGGCGGCCTCGCGCGACTCCACGTAGAGCCGGGCACCGCGGACCAGATCGTCATCCAGCTCACGCCAGTCGGGCCGGCAGGCCCCGACCGCGTTCACGTGCGCGCCGGGTGAGAGCCACTCCCCCCGGAGCACAGGCGTCCGTGCGCTGGTCGCGACCACGATCAGGTCGGCGTCTCGCACCGCTTCGGGCACGGACGCCACCGCACGCACTCCGTGCCGCTCCGCGAAGGCGGCCGCGTTGCGCGGACTCCAGACCCGCACCTCCGCCAGGTCGCGCACCAGGCGCAACGCCTCCAGATGGCTCCCGGCCTGCACCCCCGACCCGAGAATGGCGAGCACGTGGGCGGCGGGCCGGGCCAGGTACCGGGTTGCCACCGCGGACACGGCCGCGGTCCGCATCTCGGTGATGAGGCGGCCGTCCATCATGGCCATCGGCGCGCCGCTGCCTGGGTCGGACAACAGGATCGTGGCGTGGTGAGTGGGGACGCCGGTGTTGCCGGGGAAGAAGGTGACCAACTTGGCGCCGAGGCCGCCGCCGGTGTACGCCGGCATGGCGGCGAAGAACCCGCGCTCGGCGACGGGGAGCATCAGCCGCACCGGCTGCACGGTCCGGCCGGCGGAGAGATCGCGCAGCGCCTCCGCCATCGCGGGAATGAGCGCATCCATGCGCAGCAGGCGCCGGACGGCGGGCTCGTCGAGGACGGGGATCATTGAGGTCACCTAGGCCCCGAGCTGCGGCTGACAACCTTCGAACGTCACCCGCCGTTCAACGCCCGCACCAGCTCGGCGCTGGTGGGATTGCGGCGCAGGTCGACCAGCAGGTCGTTCATCGCGTTGATCGGCGTCATTCCCGCGATCCGCTGCCGCAGCACGCGCGAGGCCGCGAGCGAGGCGTCGTCCAGCAGCAGCTCTTCCCGACGGGTGGAGCTGGCCACCAGGTCGATCGCCGGAAAGACCCGCCGCTCGGCCAGCTCCCGGCTCAGCACCAGCTCGCTGTTCCCGGTCCCCTTGAACTCCTCGAAGATCACCTGATCCATCCGGCTGCCGGTGTCCACCAGCGCGGTCGCGATGATCGTGAGGGAGCCGCCGCCCTGGGCCGAGTCGATCTTCCGGGCGCTGCCCAGGAAACGCTTGGGCCGCTCGAGCGACTGCGCGTCCAGGCCGCCCGAGAGCGTGCGGCCGGTGCCCTTCTCGACCGTGTTGTACGCCCGGGCGAGCCGGGTGAGCGAGTCCACGATGATCACCACGTCCTCGCCCAGCTCCACCCGGCGCCGGGCCCGCTCCAGCGTCAGCTCGGCCACCGCGACGTGCTGTGCGGCCGGATTGTCGAAGCTCGACGCCACCACCTCGCCCACGCCGGTGGCCTCCATCTCGAAGACCTCTTCCGGCCGCTCGTCCACCAGCAGGATGTAGAGGGTCGCCTGCGGATGATTCGCCGCGATGCCCTGGGCGATGGCTTGCAGCACCATCGTCTTCCCCGCCTTGGCCGGGGCCACGATGAGGGCCCGCTGGCCCTTGCCCAGCGGGGTGACCAGGTCGATCACCCGGTTGGTCGGATCGGCCTGCCCCTGACGGACCAGCCGGGTGTCGAGGCGGAGCTGCTCGTTGGGATGGATGGCGCCGAGGCGGGAGAACTCGGGGCGGTGCTTGAGCTCCTCCGGCGGCCGGCCGTTGATGCCGGTGACCTTCTCCAGCGACGGGCCTCGTCCCTTGCCGCCCGGCCGGGTCTGGCCCTCGATCTCATCGCCGGCGCGGAGGCCGTACTGCCGGAGCACCCGTTCGGCCACGTGTACGTCGCCGTTGGCGGGCAGGTATCCCGCCTCCCGGCGCCGCAGAAAGCCGGCACCGCGACCCGAAAGCTCGAGCACGCCCAGCATCAGCGGGCGGCCACGGAGCGCTTGATCCGCTGCAGGATGGCGGTGAGTCCCTGGGTACGGGTCATGCCGAGCGTCTCGCTCAGGCCGAGCTGGTCGAGCAGGTCGTCGGGGACCCTGGCGACGTCCTCGGGGGCTGCGCCCTCGAGGGTCCGGGCCAGGAGCGAGATGAAGCCGCGGACCGTCGGCGACTCGCGGGGCACATCGGCGTGGATGTGGACCTTCCCGTCTTCCAGCTCGACCCAGAGAAAGACCGGGGTCTGACACTCGTGGACCCGGTGGTCGCCACGGTCCTTCTCCGCCTCCAGCCGCTCGGGCAGCGGCGGCAGCCTGCGGGAGTAGTCGAGCAGCGTCTCCAGGCGGGTGCTGCGGTCGGCGGCCTTGAAACGGGGGATGAGGGTGTCGAGGGTCGGCATCGGTCAGCGGCTCGGGTCAGCGTCATGGAAGCGTCGTAGAGGAATAGTGGCCTGAGAACGGCTCTTCGGCTACCCTGCGCCGGCGGTCTTCCCGGTCTGTGGCGGGCGGCCTACCTTCCCGGGGCCATGACCATCAGCCGACGCCACTTCGCCGCCAGGGTCACCGGACTGGCCGGCGCCGCCGCCATGCTGGGACCAGGGACCCTGCTCGGTAGCGAGCCCGACCCCTGCGCCCTCCCCGACCCGATCCGGCAGCTCCAGACGATGACCGCCGGCGCCCGCCCGATCGAGGACGACGAGCGCCGGGGCCGCATCGCCAAGGCGCAGCGCCTCATGACCGAGCAGGGGATCGGGGCCATCCTGCTGGAGCCCGGCACCAGCATGCGCTACTTCACCGGCGTGGGCTGGTCGCTGTCGGAGCGCACCTTCGCGCTGGTGCTGCCGGCCCGCGGCGAGCCCGGATGGGTCTGCCCGGCCTTCGAGGAGGCACGCGCGCGGGAGCTGATCCGGTTCGGCCATGACGTCCGCACCTGGGAGGAGGACGAGAGCCCGTTCGCGCGGATCGGGGGCCTCCTGCGCGATCGCGGGGTGGCCACCGGCCGGGTCGGGCTGGAGGAGCAGGTGCGCTTCCTGGTCGTGGACGGGCTTCGCCGGGACGCGGCCTCGGCCCAGCTGGTGAGCGCCACACCGGTCACGGCCGGCTGCCGGATGCTCAAGTCGGCGGCGGAGCTGGCGCTGATGCAGCGGGCGAGCGACATCACCCTGGCCGCGTTCAAGGCGGCCTTCGCCACCCTGCGCGAGGGGATGACCCAGTACGACCTCTCGGGCAACATGATGGCCGCGCTCCGCCGGGTCGGCGGCGACGATCCGTGGGCGTTGGTGGGTTTGGGGAAATCGTCCGCCTTCCCCCACGGGAGCGTCCAGCCGCAGCGCCTCCGGGAGGGCGACATCGTCCTGCTCGACGCCGGCTGCGCCCTGCACGACTACCAGTCCGACATCACCCGCACCACGGTGTTCGGCAAGCCGACCGCGCGACAGACCGAGGTGTGGAACCTGGAGCGCAAGGCGCAGGACGCCGCCTTCGCCGCGGCGCAGGTGGGCGCCACCTGCGAGTCGGTGGACGCGGCCGCGCGTCAGGTGATCGCCGCCGCGGGCTTCGGGCCCGGCTACCGGGTGCCCGGACTGCCGCACCGGACCGGGCACGGCATCGGGATGGACGGGCACGAGTGGACCTATTTCGTCCGGGGCAACACCACCAAGCTGGCCCCGGGCATGTGCTTCAGCGACGAGCCCACCATCGCCATCTACGGCGAGTTCGGGATCCGGCTGGAAGACTGTCTCTACATCACCGAAGACGGACCCAGGTTCTTCTCGGCCCAGAGTCCCGCGATCGACCGGCCGCTGGCGTGAGACGGCCGTGGTACCCTTGACGGGTCGTCCCGCCGCCCTGTATAGATATTCAGACCTATGAATCGCCGCCCGAATCGCCTCGCGATCATTCCGCTCCGCCTCCCCCCGGGAGACGGCGCGCGCGCACGCGGGTAGCGGACCACCCAGCCAGCAGCGAGACGCGGCCTCTCTCCCGAGAGGCCGCGTTCGTTTTTGGGAGATCAGGATGCCTACGGCGACGCTTCTCCAGCTGTACGACACGACCCTGCGGGACGGGACCCAGCGCGAGGGGCTCTCCCTCTCGGTGGAGGACAAGCTCAAGATCACCCGCGCCCTCGACCGGCTCGGCGTCCACCTGATCGAGGGCGGCTGGCCGGGGTCCAACCCGAAGGACGCGGAGTACTTCCGCCGGGTGCGGGAGCTGCCGCTCGCGACCGCGCGGATCGCGGCCTTCGGCAGCACCCGGCGGGCCGGGGCCGGCTGCGAGGAGGACCCCGGCATCCGCGCGCTGGAGGAAGCCGCCACGCCGGTGGTGACCCTGGTGGGCAAGACCTCCACCCTGCACGTGGACCGGGTGCTGGAGACCACCCGGGCCGAGAACCTCCGGATGGTGAGCGAGAGCGTCGCCTGGTTCAAGCAGCTCGGCCGCGAGGTGATCTACGATGCCGAGCACTTCTTCGACGGCTGGCGCCTCGACCCGGCGTACGCGCTCGAGACCGTCGTGGCCGCCGCCGAGGCTGGCGCCGATCGGGTCGTGCTCTGCGACACCAACGGTGGGGAGCTGCCCGAGATGGTGGCCGCCCGGGTCGCCGAGCTCCGCGCCGAGCTCGAGGTACCCCTCGGCATCCACCCCCACAACGATGCCGGATTGGCCGTGGCCAACGCGCTCGCGGCGGTACGGGCCGGCTGCGGACAGGTGCAGGGGACGATCAACGGCTACGGTGAGCGCTGCGGCAACGTGGACCTCGTCCCGGTCGTGGCGACGCTGCAGCTCAAACTGGGCATTCCGGTCCTGCCGCCGGATGCGCTCCGCCGGCTGACCGAGGTGGCGCACTACGTGGCGGCGGTGGCCAACCAGCATCCCGACCCCCACGCGCCCTACGTGGGCCGGAGCGCGTTCGCTCACAAGGGCGGCATCCACGTCGCCGCCATCGCCAAGGTGCCTGAGAGCTACCGCCATGTGGACCCGGAGAACGTGGGGAACGTCACCCGCGTGGTCGTGAGCGAGGTCGCGGGGCGGCGGAATGTCCGGCTCCGGGCGCGGGAGCTGGGGCTGCCCGTCACCGGCGCCGAGACCGCCGTCCTCCAGCGGATCAAGGAGCTGGAGCACCAGGGCTTTCAGTTCGAGGCGGCGGAGGGATCGTTCGAGATGCTGCTGCGCCGCATGGCGCCCGACTACCGCGCGCCCTTCGTGCTCGAGGACTTCACGGTCATCGTCGAGAAGCGGGGCGGGGGAGGGACCCGGGCGCAGGCGACCGTCAAGCTGCGGGTGGGCGATGCAGTCATGCATACGGCCGCCGAGGGAGAAGGCCCGGTGAGCGCGCTCGATCGGGCGGTGCGTAAGGCGCTGCTCCCGCATTATCCCGGACTCGAGGTGGTGCGCCTGGTGGACTACAAGGTGCGGATCGTGGACGAGCATCTGGGGACCGCGGCCCGCCCCCGGGTCATCATCGAGACCGCCCGGGGCGCCGAGCGCTGGAGCACGGTCGGGTGCTCGGAGAACATCATAGAGGCGAGCTGGCTGGCGCTCTGCGACGCGCTGGAACTGGCGCTGCTCCGCCCGCCGGCCGACGACTGACCGTTGGAACCACGGGCGGGGGGTTGGGCGTTCTCCCTCCAGTAGCCCAAGCAAGCCCTGGTCAAGCGGTTCCCTGAGGGGGGCGAGCAGCGGCTCGAGGCACGCTGGGCCTAGGGGCCACCGGGGCCAACCTGTTACCCGGCTGAGACGCGATGGATCAAGGGGGCTGGTCGATCCTCACAGCGGCAAGTTGCTGGGGGGTGCCACCTTGGGGATCGAAGGGGGAGAGATCATGGCGCTGGCTGCAACTCGCCATGATGAAAAATCCGCCGTATCATAGCCTCGGAGACCCGTCTTCGCGCACCCGACGCTCGCGAAGTCACTGAACAACATCTTTACACTCGAGGGGGAATGAGTCCTACCCTGGCTCCGGGTCGCGTGGATCGCGATACCATCGCCGAGCGGCTGACCGAGGCGCGCGCGCGGACCTTCCATCTGGTGGGGCCGCTCACCGACGACGAACTCCGGATGCAGCACGACGTGCTCATGAGCCCGATCCTCTGGGATCTGGGGCACATCGCCCATTTCGAGGAGCTCTGGCTCACCCGCAACCTCGACGGGCCCATCGAGTTCGTCGAGATGCCCGGGATGTTCAATCCCTTCGAGCACCCCCGCGCCAAGCGCGGCGCGTTGCCGCTCCCGGGCCTGACCGAGTGCCGCGCCATCATGGAGGAGATCCGCGGACGGGTACTGGCCCGCCTCGCCACGGTGGAGTTCGACGACGCGGTTCCGCTGCTGCGCGACGGCTACGTGTACGACATGGTGCTGCAGCACGAATACCAGCACAACGAGACCATGCTGCAGACGCTGCAGCTGAAGCTGGGCCGGCCCTATGCGCCGTACGCCGGGTTCGACCTGCCGCGCGGCCCCGAGTCACCCCGCCAACGGGGTGCCATGGTGCGCTTTCCGGGCGGCACCGTGACCGTGGGAACGGACGATCGCGCCTCGGCGTACGACAACGAGCGTCCGCGCCACCTGGTCGAGGTCGCAGCCTTCCGGATCGACGTGGATCCGGTGAGCAACGGCGACTTCCTGATCTTCATCGGCGCGGGCGGGTACCAGACCCGGGAATACTGGTCGGCGGCGGGCTGGGCCTGGCTCCAGGAAGCCCGGGTGAGCGCGCCCAAGTACTGGTTCCTCGAAGAAGACCGCTGGATGACGCGCACGATGGACCGGGTGGGTCCGGTGGATCCGAGTCATCCCGTGTGTCACGTCTGCTGGCACGAGGCGGAGGCGTTCGCCCGCTTCGCGGGGAAGCGCCTGCCCAGCGAGATCGAATGGGAGGTGGCCGCCACCTGGGACCCGGCCGCCGCCGCCGCGCGCACCCACCCGTGGGGCGAGGAGCCGGCCGGTCGTCATCTGGCCAACCTGGATCAGCTCGGATTCGGCACCGCGCCGCTCGGCGCGTATCCCCGGAACGTCTCGCCGCTGGGCTGCGCCGGAATGATCGGCGACGTCTGGGAGTGGACGGCGAGCGACTTCGGACCCTGGCCTGGGTTCGAGGCCTTCCCCTATCCCGAATACTCCCAGGTCTTCTTCGGCAGCGAATACAAGGTGCTGCGCGGGGGCTCCTGGGCGACCCGTCCGGGCGCGATCCGGGGCACCTTCCGCAACTGGGACTACCCCATCCGCCGCCAGATCTTCAGCGGCTTCCGGTGCGCGCGCGATGATTAAGCCGACGACTCGATACGGCCAGGCCACCGCCCGGGCGCAGCCTCAGCGGGCCGATCCCCGCATGGTGGCGGAGGTCGCCGAGGGGCTGGCGCTCCCGCAGAAGGAGCTCCCGCCCAAGTTCTTCTACGATCAGCGTGGGTCGGAGCTGTTCGAGGCGATCACCCGGCTCCCGGAGTACTACCAGACCCGGACCGAGCGCGCGCTGCTGGAGAGCTGGATGCCGGAGCTGATCACCCGGCTGGGCACCCGCTCACTGGTCGAGCTGGGTGCCGGGAACGCCGAGAAGAGCCGGATCGTCCTGAACGCGATGCGCGCGGCGGGCACCGCGGAGCTGTACGTGCCGATCGACGTGAGCGCGACGTTCCTGGCACAGACCGCGGCCGGACTCCGGCGGGAATACCCCGGGCTGCTGGTCGAGCCGGTGGTGGCCGACATCGCGGAGGAGCTCCGGCTGCCGCGGCGCCCGCCCAGTCCGGCGCTGATCGCGTTCATCGGCGGCACGATCGGGAACTTCTACCCCACCGCGGCGATCCGCCTGCTGGCGCAGGTCCGGGTCGTCATGGCGCCGGAGGACCGGTTCCTGATGGGCGTGGACCTGCGGAAGGACGTCGCGCGGATCGAGGCGGCGTACAACGACGCCCAGGGCGTCACCGCGGAGTTCAACCGCAACATGCTCCGGGTCCTGAACGACGAGCTCGGCGCGGACTTCGATCCGTCGGAGTTCGACCATTGGGCGTTCTACGACCGCGACGCGCACTGGATCGAGATGCATCTGGTCGCCCGGGAGCCCCAGCGGGTCACCATTCCGGGCATCGGCGCCGTCCAGTTCGCCCGGGGCGAGACGCTCCGCACCGAGATCAGCGCCAAGTACGACGAGGCGAGCGTCGCCGAGCTGTTCCAGGCGGCGGGCCTCCGGCTCGAGGCCTGGCGCAGCGACGCCGACCGGCTGTTCGCCCTGGTGATCGGATCGCCGGCGTGACGCGCACGAGCGTCCGCGCCCTCGCTGCCGATCTGGCCGAGCGCATCTTCGCCGCGCCGGCGAGCGCTTCGCTCACGCCCCGGCGCGTAGGGGCCGAGGTCGAGCTGATCCCGGTGGATGCGACCACCGGACGCCGGGCGGCCATCGAGGACGGCCCGGGGGCGACGCTGCCGTTCCTCCGCCGCTTCGGCGCCCGCGCCGGGTGGCTCGAGACCCGGACCGCCAAGGACACGCCCTGCTTCGCGCTGCCGGCCGACGGCGCGCTCACGTTCGAACCTGGCGGCCAGCTCGAGTACAGCGCCCCACCGTGCCCCTCCCCGAGCATTCTCCTGAGCCTGCTGCGCGATACCATCGTGCCGCTCCGCGCGGCGGCCGCGAGCGAGGGGATCGACCTGCTCACTGTTGGGCTGGATCCGGCCAACTCCCTGGAGCGTGCGCCCCTGCTGCTGCACAACCGCCGCTACGGCCGGATGGCCGAGTACCTGGCCAGCGTGAGTCCGCACGGCGGTCGGATGATGCGGCAGACCGCCGCGTTTCAGATCAGTCTGGACCTGGACGATGAGCCTTGGCTACGGTGGCGGGTGCTCAACGCGGCGGCGCCGTACGTGACCGCCATCTTCGCCAACTCTCCGCTGTACGACGGGGAGCCGACCGGGTATCGGAGCACGCGGGCTGCGGTGTGGCGGGCGCTCGACCCGGCGCGAACCGGGCTCCCGTGGGCGGAGGACGATCCGGTACGCGCCTATCTGGATTTCGCGCTGGCCGCCCCGGCGATGCTCTTCCCTACGATCGGGGGAGCGTACCGCAGCTTCGGCGAGTGGCTCCGGCGGGCCGAGCCGAGC
>DATCWW010000296.1:0-3028 GCA_036566145.1 Gemmatimonadales bacterium | reverse complement strand
GTTCAAGCCGGAGCCGCCGCCCCCCGCTCAGGCGGCTCCGCCGGGCACCCCGGGCGCCGAGGGCGGTCCCGGGGTGCCGTTCGGCATCAATCCTTCCACCGGTGCGCCGGGCGGCGTGGCCCCTGGCCAGGCCGGCATGGGTATGGGCGGTAAGCCCGACTTGATGTCGATGCTTGCCGGCATCTCCAGCGCCGGGAAGCCCTCCATGTCCGCATCCGTCAAGCGTCAGGTTCCCGCATGAGTTGCAAGAGTTGTGGGCGTGAGCCCGAGAACGGCACCGCCACTCACTGGCTGGGCTGCCCGGAGGCGCCGGGCCCTTCCGGGGCCTCTCGCGAGGCAGACGCGTGCGAGTACGGCGACTGCACCAACCCCAAGCGCCCGCCGGGCAAGGGCCGAGCGCCCAAGTACTGCACTGAGCACAGCGACCCGAAGACGAGGAAGTGACCACCATGGCCGATTCACTGATGGGCGACCCGTTCCACGAGGGCTCCTCGAAGCCCATGATCCACCTGAAGGGCGGCATGGACGCAGTGCACACCCAGCAGCCCATGGACAGCGCCAACTCGGGCGACACGGGCGGCAACACCACCACGCCGCAGATCGCGGGCTGGGCGAACACCTCGCTCGCGCCGAGCGCGGGCTCGACCGGCTCGAACGACAAGAACAAGGCGCACTGACCAGGGTTTTCCTGCGATCGCAGGAAAACCTCAAGGAGGAACCATGCCTAGCGGCGGATACCGCCAGCCGGGTTCCCCTGCCCCGGTCTCCGGGCCGGGGGCGCTGTCCAGGCGTACGGATGGCCCGAAGGGCGGCGGCTCGCAGCCGGTGCGTGTCGCTTCCGGCGGCAAGTACGGCGAGCGCCAGGAGCTGGAGCAGCTCCAGCAGGCGGCCCCTGTCTCGGCTTCGCCGGGCGGGGATGTTGGCGCGCCGCAGGGCGTGGATGTCACCCAGGGCCTGATCGGCCTGGGTGCTCCGTCCCAGATGCCTGACGAGCCCGTTACGGCGGGCGCGTCGATGGGTGCCGGCGCGGGGCCCGAGGCCCTGGCGCTGCCCAATCAGCCGGACCAGGACATGCGGCGCCTGGTGACGTACCTGCCAGTGCTGGAGCACATGGCCAACCAGGCAGGTTCATCCAAGGCGGCAAGAAATCTTGTGCGCGCCTTGAAGGGAATCGCTTGATGGACTGGTTCACGCAGATCGGGAACATGTCCGCACTCTTCCCTGACGCCCCGGGCCTGGCCTTCGATTTCGCCATGAATGGCTCGGACCCGAACCTGGTCGGGTACGGGCTGGCGTACGGGCTCCAGTCGACCGCGACGCCCATTGACGTCTATCCGCCGGAAGAGCCTCCTTTCGCCGTCTCGGAGGTCTGATGGGCATCTGGGACAACGTGCTGGACGCCTCGATCGGGATTCCGCTTGTCGGGGGCTGGGTCGAGCTTGCTCGCGGCGATGACCGACCGGAGACGGGCACGAGCAAGTTCATCAAGAACGAGCTCCTTGAGCCGGGCGCCAAGCCTCTGGAAAAGGCCATGCAGGGCCTGAGCTGGATGTATGACAACGGGATCTCTCAGCCGATCTCCACGTACATGCTCGCCGTCGGCGCCAACCGGGACAACATGGGGCAGTTGCTCAAGGGCAGCACCTGGGCCAAGGCGTGGCATGTGGCGGAGCATGTCTCGCCGGGCCAGGCCGTCTGGGCGGACCATGGGCATGCGATCGGCGCGGGCGACTCCGAGACGGAAGCGATCCTGGAGAACAAGCTCACCTACGCCCGGCCCGCACCGGCGGCGCTGCCGCCCGGCTTCGGCGACCTCTCGCAGGACGAGCAGGAGAACTTCCTCAAGGACGCCGGGATGCCTGCGGTCGGCAACGCCGCGGTGGAGCAGATGCGCCGGGATCACGCATGGTTCGGCTTCGCCAGCGGCGCAACGGACTTCGCGGCGCGCTTCTGGCTGGACCCGACGATTGTCGGCGGCAAGGTCGTGGGTGCGGCCAGGATGGCCAAGGTGGTCAAGCCCCGCCCGGTGGGCGGCTGGTCCACTGGGGACCTGAACAAGATCATGGCGAACAGCACCATGGCGAAGGCGCAGAAGTACCTGTTCGCCAACAAGGACAACCCGGCGCTGATCAACAACCTGAGCATGTTCAAGAAGTCGGCCCTGGGGCCGCGCGCCGGGGGCATTGTGGCGCAGCTCAGGACTCCGGAGGAGGTCAACCTGTTTCTGCGTACGTCGCTGGGCGACGTGCAGGCGCGGGCGACACTGGAGTCCAGGAACGCCGCTGCGGCGTACCGGATGCAGCAGGACACGTCACGGCTGGCCAACCATGAGCTGAACATCGACCGCTTCCTGCGCAAGGGGCAGCCGCAGCAGGCGGCGATGGTGCAGGCGCGCGCTGACCAGATCAGCGCGCAGATCAATGCGGATGAGGCCCTGGCGGGCCGGTACGGCGCGATGCTGGATCACTATGCGGAGATGGACGCGGTCAACCTCTCGCGCTGGTCCTTCGCCCGCGCGGAGAACCGCGCGAAGGCGCAGGGCGACTTCCGTACAGGGCCGGCTCTGGGCACCACGGCTACGCCGCGGCCCGCGCTGGGCAAGGCGCGGGTGTATGCGAACGACTTCTTCGGCCCGTCTCTGACGGTGGTGCGCTCCTTCGCCGAGGCGCACCCCAACGGCATGATGGCCGTGGATGACATCACGCGCGAGGCCGTCGACGAGCTGCGCGGGCATCTGGCCCGCATTCCCGGCATTGGCCCGAACATCCGCACCTCACTACTGAACGACTACCTGAAGACGACCACCGAAGGTGAGCGTCTGGCGCAACTGGAGAAGATCGAGCAGCTCGGCGTGGCTCAGGTGGCCAAGAAGCACGGCTTCACGCCCGAAGAGGCCCGGGTGCTGTACCGGGAGTACGAGAAGCGGCTGACTGCGGGCCGGGAGACGCTTCGCCGGTACTCGGCCGGTGTGAAGCCGGGCGAGAACATCCACCTGGACGAGTTCCTGGATGACGGCGGGAATCTGGCG